>NZ_CDRSTZ010000048.1:0-16227 GCF_977052095.1 Senegalimassilia sp. | reverse complement strand
CCAATTAACTTGACGGTACCCCTGTTTAACGTGGCGAGGAGACCACGACCTGCTCCTCAGTTCAAACATACCATGTCGAAACCAGTCGCCCCCGTGAAGTTCGGCGCTCTGCCGAGGCGGGACGCTGCGGTCCACCGTTGTCAATGTGCCGCGCGGGCGTATGCCCTACGCGTAACTTGATATGCTACTTCAAAAGCGAGCTGAAGTCCAATGCGCTTTTGATGTCGTCGAACGCGCCCTTGAACTCGGCCGCCATTTTCACGCCGTCCTTGAAGATGGCGTTCATGTCGTCGGTGGCCTGCTGCACGCCGTCGCGCGTGATGCCAAGGCTGCCGTCGTCGACCACGTCGTACACGTCGTGTTCCGGCTCGTCGTCTTCGTCGTCTTCCACGTACAGGTACTCGGCCTCTTCGCCGTCTTCCATGATGACGAAGCCGATGCGGTTGCCGTCCTCGTCTTCCAGGTAGCGCACGATGTCGTCGTCGGAAAGCTCCAGCTCAACGACCTCGAGGTCCTCGTCGGCGTCTTCCTCGGCGGCATCGGCCTCCTCTTCAGCGGCGTCTTCGGCTTCCGCATCGTCCTGTTCGTCTTCGGCGACACCGGCCTTTTCGGGCGTCGCAACGGGCTCGGCCGCGGTATCCTCGGCAGCTTCGACCTGCTCGTCGGCAGCTTCAAGCTCTTCCTGGCTTGCGTTTACGTCCTGCTCGCTCATCGACGGCTCCTTTCCTTCAGTGCGCGCTCGATCTCGCGCTTCGAATCGCGCTCGGCCATGGCGGCGCGCTTGTCGTAGTTCTTCTTGCCGCGGCAAACGGCCAGCTCAACTTTCACGAGCGACTTGTTGTTGAAGTACATCTTCAGCGGTACCAGCGCCATGCCCTTTTCCTTCGTTTGCTGCTCGAGCTTGCGAATCTCGTTTTTGTGCAGCAGCAGCTTGCGCTTGCGGTCGGGGTCGGGGTTGGCGATGTTGCCGAACGCGTACGGCGGGATGTGCACGCCGTGCAGCCACACTTCGCCGTGGCGGATAAGCGCGAAGCAATCCGTCAGCTGGCAATGGTTGTCGCGCAGCGAGCGCACTTCCGTGCCCGTGAGCGCTATGCCGGCCTCGTACGTTTCAAGCACCTCGTAGTCGTGAAGCGCCTTGCGGTTGCGCGCGATGTCGCTGGGCTGCTTCTTCATGCGCTACTCCCCCTCCGGCGCGTCGTCGGCATCGCTGGCGGCGGCAAGACCCGGCACGAACGTGTCGGCGTCGCACAGGTCAAGCGCGAACTGCACGAACAGCTTCACGCACGCGTCAAGGTCGTCAAGGCAGATGACTTCGGTGGGCGTGTGCATGTAGCGCAGCGGCACGGACACCAGGCCCGTGGGGATGCCGGCACGCGACACCTGGATGGGCCAGGCGTCGGTTCCCGAATGGCCGGGAAGCGCCTCGACCTGGTACGGGATGCCGGCCGCCTTCGCCGCGGCAACCAGACGCTCGTACACGTACGGGTTCACGTTCGGGCCGCGGCCGATGACCGGGCCGCCGCCGCACTTGATGTCGCCGAACTTCGCATGGCTGACGCCGGGGTAATCGGTTGCGTGCGTGACGTCGAACGCCACGGCAACATCGGGGGCCACGCCAAACGCCGAGGTGGTGGCGCCGCGCGTGCCGATTTCCTCCTGCGTGGTGCACGCGGCCGTGACCGTGCCCGGCGCGCCGCCGGCCGCCGCAAGCTCTTCAAGCACGCGCGTGATCACCCACACGCCGCACTTGTCGTCGAACGCGCGCGACACGCCCATGTGCTTGCCGAAGCGCTCGAAGCCCACGCCGAACGTGATGGGGTCGCCCACGGCCACAAGCCGCTTGACCTTCTTCGCCGGAAGGCCCAGGTCGATGACCAGGTCGGACAGCGGCGTGACCTTGTCGCGCTCGCCTGCGGAAATAAGGTGGATGGGCTTGCGGGCCACCACGCCGCGCAGCGGAGCCGCGGCGCCCGACGCGTGCACGTCGACGCGCAGACCCGGCAGGATGGCCGCATCGACGCCGCCGATGGCGGCCACGGACAGAAAGCCGTCGTCGGAAACGTTGACCACCATCAGGCCGATCTCGTCCATGTGTGCCGCAAGCATGAGCGAAGGCGCCACGCCGCTGCCGGCAAGGCTGGCGTGCACCGAGCCCATGACGTCGGTTTCCACGCGGTCGGCCACGCCGTCAAGACGCTGGCGCACCAGCGCGGCGATGCGCTGCTCGCAGCCCGTCGGCGACGGGGTTTCCAGCAGCGATTTCAGGAATTTGCGATCTTGTTTTCTCATGAGAGTCCTTACCTTTCGCGAAAAGCGCGGCGGGGCCGTAAGGCAGCACAACCGCAAAACCCGCGCTTTCCCTGGTGAAATGCAAGTCGAATAGGCGCCCGGCTGCTGCCAGGTGCCAAAAACCACGCGATAGGCTTATGCGCGCACCTTCACGACGATCTTGCGCACGTGGCACGGCTCGGCGCCAAGCGTGCAGCCCGGCTTGTGCGCGTCTTCGGGAGCAAGCACGGCCATGTCGCCGGCACGCAGCACCACGTCGGTAGTGCGCTCGGGCGTGGCGTACAGGCCGAAGTCGTTGCCTTCGTCGAACGGCTGCGCCTCGTCAAGACCTTCAAGCTGGGCATACTGCAGCAGCTCTTCGCCGGACACCACGAACTGAACGTCGTAGTAGCGGCGATGCGCCTCAAGCTGCTTTTCGGCGGCAGGCACGGTGTCGTACTCCTGCACGTTGGCGAACACGTCGTCGCCGTCGATGTCGTTGCGGCCGAGCGGCAGCTCGGAAAGGCTGTCCTGCTGCAAGAACGCGTAGGCCTTCGCGAAGCGTTCATTGAGGTAGTCGTGTGCGGATGCGTGGTCGATAGTCGTTACCAGCATGTTGTTCCTTTCATTGGGTTGCGGCGCGTTCGACACCGCGTTGTTTCGCACGAGCGAGTATACACCCCGCAAGCGGCGCGGCGGCACCGGCAAACAGCGCACCACGGCATGCACAGGAGCTGTTCATGGGCAGAAGCGTTTCGGCTGATGAACGAGCGGGGGTAAAGGGTGCATCAACGGGAACTTATTGCGATGAGCATGCCTGACGCCCGTCCCCCCCCCAAAAAATCGCCCAACTACCTGAGCCGCGAAACGGCGCTACGCTTGCGCGCCTTGCTCGCCCGCATTGTGAGCCACCCGAGCGCGACGCAGCGGCTCCAGCAGCCGATCGACCTGCGTTTCGTCGAGCACGTCGACGCCCGCATCGCGCAGAAGCGCTGCGGCCACGCCCCAACCTTCTACCAGCGTGCCGGTAAACGAACCGTCGTACACCTGGCCGCTGCCGCACGAGGGGCTTTTCGACTTCAGCACGGCCACGCGGCAATCCGCGTCGCGCAGCTGCTCCAAACACCGCGACGCGCCCGCATGGAAACGCTGCGTCACGTCGGCGCCGGTGGCGTCCACGACGCGCACCGGGCGCGTGCCCGCCTCGATCTCGCACGGCGGGTGCGGAATGGGAAAGCCGCCGGCCACTTCAGGGCAGATGGGAACCACTTTGCAGTACCGGGCAAGCTGCATGGCCTGCTCACAGGGCTTCGACGCGCCGTCGAAGCGGCATGGGCGGCCCAGCAGGCAGGCGCTGACGGCCACCACGGGCGTTATGTCGAGATTCGTTTCGTTCATACCTTCATTGTAACGCGCCAGGTCAAATGGCGAACGTCCAGCTCCGCAGGCATGCGCCTTTTCACCTCGCGAGTCCCTGAATGCTGCCCTTAATCCTAGCGAAATGCTACTTGTAGACTCTCAAAAATCTTTGGGTGCACCACGGCCTTTGTGCTAGAGTTGGGCCACGTGAGGGCGCGACGGCGTGGGAGGACGGAGCGCGGCAAAGCACGAAAAGAAAGGGCAAACGTCATGAAAGTTGCAATCCCCAGCGAAACCGGCGAAGGCCTGACCAGCGTCCGCAGCGGGCATTTCGGTCACACGCCGTGGTTCACCATCGCCACCATTGAAAACGACGAAGTGGTGAAGGTCGAGTCCGTGAAGAACGTCGACCACGACCAGGTTGGCTGCGGCGGCGTCATCGAGTTCGCCCACAGCCTGGGCATCGACGCCATGATCACCGCCGGCATGGGGCGCCCGCCGTTCATGCGCTTCACGCAGTACGGCGTGGCGGTGTACCTTGAACAGCAAACGCCGATCGTGGGCGACGTGGTGAACAAGTTCATTGCCGGGCAATGCCCGCGCATGGTGCTTGAGAACGCCTGCAACCACCAGCACTAGCGGTTGTTGCAGGCACGTCCGGCGTTGCGCCGCTAGCGGCCAATCACTGCCTTATAATCCAAGCAAGCGAACCGCGACCCGGCCTGCGCCGGGTCGTTTCCGTATCAAGACCATGTTGGGAGCACCAATGGGAATTGCCGAAGATCTGCGCGCGTTTTCGCCGTCATGCGAACAAGAAGCGGCCGACCGCGACTTCATATTGCAGCGCCTCGCCAGCGACCCTGAGGTGTTCGACCGCACGTCGCCGGCTCACATGGCGTGCTCCATATGGACGGTGAACCCCACGTTCACCCAAACGCTGCTGGTGTACCACAACATCTACGACTCGTGGAGCTGGATCGGCGGGCACGCCGACGGGCAGCGCGACCTTGCGGCCGTGGCGCTGCGCGAGCTTGCCGAGGAAACGGGCGTTGCGCACGCGAAACTGGTGCCGTGCGGGCCGGGCAACCTGCTGTCCTGCGAGGTGCTCACCGTCGATGGGCACGAGAAGCGCGGCGCGTACGTCAGCTCGCATCTGCACCTCAACGTCACGTACCTGGCCGTGGCAGACCCGGCCGAGCACGTGCGCATCAAGGTCGACGAGAACAGCGGCGTGCGCTGGGTGCCGCTTGACGACGCCGTTGCGCTATCAACCGAACCATGGATCCGCGACTGCATCTACCGCAAGCTCATCGCGAAAACGCGCGAATTGGCGCCGAAGTTCGCCATCAGCTAAGCAACCGGTAACCGATATCAACCGGAATCTGCAGCGCCTCGCACATTCAGATGATGTTGCCGTGGATGTCTGCATGGTAGACGTCTTCGAAGCGGCGGCGGATGGCTATGTCGGCCGTGAGGTTCGTGTTGTCGAAGACCACCGACCACTGCGTGTTGCTGGTGACGTCTTCCGGGTTGGGCTCTTGCGCCGCGGCGGCCAACGCGCGCCAGGCCGTTACCTGCGCGTCTTCGCCGACCGGCGCGCCGTCAAGCACCGCCTCGATGGCATCGTAGCGCTCGCGCCCGTGCCCGTAGCGGCCGTTTTTCTGGTTCGGCTTCACCAGCCCCTCGTGCATGACGAAGAAGTTCGTGACCTGGCGGCACGGTGTGACCACCGGCAGGCGCTCGGGGCTGTCGCAATCGTATTCGACCACGCGACCGTCGCCCGAGGCGTCCGTGATGTAGTAATGGTAGTCGCGCCCGCTGGTGGCGAACATATCGTGGGCAAGCAGCAGGTCGACGGCCTCCTGCGTGGTGGCAGCGCGATCGAGCACCAGGCGAATGACCAGCGGTGTTGACAGCACGGGCTTGCCGGTGACGCGGTGCGTGGGCTTGCTGTCAAGCGTCAGCACGGCGATGGAAACGCCCTTCTCGTTCACGCCGTCAAGGCACACGAACGGCGCAGCCAAGCATGCCAGGCGCGATTTCGCGTCCGCGAACGGATTGTTGGCGTGCACGTTGTCAAGCGCGGCGAACGCGATGGACTCGTAGCCGACCTTCGGCGCGCAGTGCACAAGCATGGCCGACGTGTCCAGCTTGAAGTCGTAGTTGCGGCCCATAAGCACCTGATCGCCGGCGTTAAGCGTGAACGCGCTGCAGCCGAATTCGGGCGCCTGCATGTGCGCGGGCAGAAACGGCAGCGCCTCGCGGAAAATAGCGTCGACCGTGTCCTGGTCGCCGCCCAGGCCACGCTCGATCAAACGGTCGAGGTTGTAGGGGTACGTGACATCCATGGCATACAGGTTGTACGCGCCCTCGGCGTGCGTGATCTGGCGAACCGTCGAAAGCGTGTGGGCGCGCGGGCCGTACAGCCCGATGCCGGCGCCAACCGCCGCTCCCGCCGCGCATGCCGCAACCGTGCCGAACACTTCGCCAAGCTTCATAGCAGCCCCTTTCAACGTACGCGCCGCGCGCGTTTGCTTATGGCGGAATTATCGCACACTTCGCCACTCTGCCAACGCCAGCACCAGGCAACGGCACCAATAGGCCGCATCGCCGCACGAACACGGCGGCAATCCCACTGTCAATGCAACGAGGTCAACACATCGAGATGTACCTATCACCGCGATTCACCTTTGCCGTTCGCCTTCCGCCTTCCGCCTTCCGAAAGCGCGCTCGGTTAAGCGACGAGACTCGAAGCCGCTGGCGACCTCGGGGAGACGCTGTGCAATCATCGCCGCCCGGCGGCGGGCTTGCCAACGTGCGCTAAAATAGTCGTTTGCACAACATGAGGTTGTAAGGAAGGAAGCCAGCCGTCATGAACTTGGAAAAGTCCATCGCTTCGCAATGCAACCCGCGCGCGCTTGCGCGTGGGCGCGCCATCGCCGCGTCGGATCGCAACATCCTGACCAAGCAGGTGCGCTACGACGCCGACGAGTCCATCATCAGCGCGTTCGTTGCCTCAAGCAGCGGATGGGACGACCGCTACCGCACGTCGGTGACGCTCGACGAGGACGCCGGCGACGTGGTGGACTACTCGTGCACGTGCCCGGCGTTTCGCGAATACAACGGCATGTGCAAGCACTGCGTGGCGCTGGCGCTGACGTTTTCGGAGCGCCCGGACACGTTCATGGGCTACCAGGCGCACCGCACCGCGCAGTCGTCGGCCTGCATCGCCGAGTTCATGAAGCGCACCGAAGCGCTTGACGCCGAGGACACGCCCGCCGGCTCGGTGCGTCTGCACGCCGAGCTGTCGTTTGGCTACGGCCTGTGGTCGGCGGCGTTTCGCATCTCGGGGCCGGCGGGCACGCCGTATGTGGTGAAGTCGCTCAGCGAGTTCGCCGAGCGCATGCGCCGCGGCGAAGCGTACGCTTACGGCAAGAAGCTGTCGTTCACGCACGCCCCCGCCCTGTTCGACGACCGCTCGCGCGCCGTTGCGCAGTTCATCGAGCGCGCGTGCTCCATGCGCGAGGCGGCCGACGACGGCCCGGCATGGCTGCGCCGCCAAACGGCCCAGGTGGGACGCACGCTGCAGCTTTCAGAAGCCGAAGCCGTGGAGCTGTTCGACCTGCTTGAGGGCGACGTGTTCTCCATCCACGGCGCCGATTTCGCCACGCCAACGGTTGAGCGCGTGCACGTGGTGCGCGAGGACCCCGCCATCTCGCTGGGCCTTGCGCGCGCCGAGCACGGCTGGACCATCGAGCGCGGCGAGCGCATCCGCATCGCCGAGCAGGCGGGGCGACTGTACGTGTGGCTTGGCGACGACGTGGTACACCGCTGCTCGGCGGCGTTCGCGCGCTGCGCCGACTTTTTGCGCACCGTGTACGACAGCGACGAGAACACCCTGTTCATTGCCGACGGGGACATGCCGCTGTTCTGCGCGGCGGCGCTGCCGCTTATCGAGTCGCAACTGCAGGTCAGCGCGCCGGACGAGATAAACGCCTATCGCCCCGTTCCCTGCAAGCTGGAGTTCTACTTCGACAAATCGGCGAAGCACGTGCACATCGGTGCGCAGGCCGTGTACGGCCAGCACCGCTTCGCGCTGCGCGGGCAGGTGCCGAAGGCGGCCGAAGGCGATAAACCCACGGGACCGGCGCCGCTGCGCAACCAACACGCTGAGGCGAAGGCATCCGCGCTTATCGAGCGCTTCTTCGGCCCCGAGAGCGCATCCATCGCGCTGTCCGAGGAAGACGCCGTGGCCCGCCTGGTGTTCACGGGGCTTTCCGAGTTCCGCGCGCTGGGCAACGTGTTCACCACGCCGGCGTTCGACAGGCTTATCAAAGACGAGAAGCCGCGGTTGAGCCTGGGCGTGTCGCTGTCGGGCAACCTTATCAACCTGACGGTGGATGCCGGCGACTTGGCGCCTGCCGAGCTTGCGGCCATGCTGGCCAGCTACCGAAAGAAGAAGCGCTACCACCGCTTGCGCGGCGGCGCGTTCGTGGACCTGGAGGACTTCGACCTGTCGCAGCTTGACCGCCTGGCGTCCGATCTGGGCATCACACAGAAAGAGCTTGCAAGCGGCGTGGTGGAGCTGCCGTCGTTTCGCGCGTTTTACCTGGACGAGGAGCAAAACCTTGACCGCGACCGCAGCTTCGCGCAGTACCTGGAGAACTTCCATCGCGCGAACGAGACGAACTACAGCGTTCCCGAAGGGCTGACGGCCACGCTGCGCCCCTACCAGGTGGAAGGCTTCCGCTGGCTTTCGGCGCGCGTGGACGCAGGGTTCGGCGGCATCCTGGCCGACGAGATGGGCCTGGGCAAATCCGTGCAGCTTATCAGCTTGCTGGTAGCGCGGGCGCAGGAAGCGCGCGGGGTGGGGCCCAGCTTGATCGTGTGCCCTTCGTCGCTGGTGTACAACTGGCTGGCCGAGTTCGAGCGATTCGCGCCGGGGCTTTCCGTTGTAGCCGTGGTGGGCAACGCCGCCGAGCGCAAGGTTATCCGCGGCCGGGCGTTTTCCGCGTACGACGCGCAGCTGGCCGCCGCTGCAGGCACGGCCGATTCCGGCAACGCGCCTCATGCCGGCGACCAGCTTTCACCGGTTGATGTGCTGGTGACGTCGTACGACCTCGCGCGCATCGACTCGCCCGATTACGCCGGGCGCGAGTTCTACCTGTGTGCGCTTGACGAGGCGCAATACATCAAGAACCCCGCAACGCTGACCACGCGCGCCATCAAGCGCCTCGGCGCGCGGCACCGCTTCGCGCTGACGGGCACGCCCATGGAGAACCGCCTGTCCGAGCTGTGGAGCATCTTCGACTTTCTGATGCCGGGGCTGCTTGGCCCCTACGCGCGGTTCCGCGAGCGCTTCGAGCTGCCCATCGTCGGCGGCGACGAAGACGTGGCCGCGCGCCTGACGGCAGCAACCGGGCCGTTCATTCTGCGCCGCCAGAAGGCCGACGTGCTGACCGACCTGCCCGACAAGCTGGAAAGCGTGGTGTACGCGCCGCTTGAGGACCAGCAGTTGAAGCTGTACCGCGCCCACGAGCAACACCTGCGCGAAGAGCTGACGCGCCAGCGCCGCGAGCGCAAGGAGCGCCAGGCCAAGCGCGCGGCCGGCGAGCAGGTATCCAACGTGGAAGTGCTGGCCGAGCTCATGCGCCTGCGGCAGCTGTGCTGCGACCCGCGCCTGGTGTTCGAGAACTACCGCGGGCACGGCGCAAAGCTCGACGCCATCATGGAGCTGGTGTCCTCGGCGCGCGACGGCGGCGAGAAAACGCTGATATTCAGCCAGTTCACCAGCTTCTTGGAGCTGATCGCGCAGCGCCTTGACGAGGCCGGGATCGCGTACTACACCATCACGGGCTCCACGCCGAAGAAAGACCGCGTGGACATGGTCAACGAGTTCAACGGAAACGACGTGCCCGTGTTCCTGGTGTCGCTGAAAGCCGGCGGCACGGGGTTGAACCTAACAGGCGCCAGCGTGGTCATCCACGCCGATCCGTGGTGGAACGCCGCCGCGCAGCAGCAGGCCACGGACCGCGCGCACCGCATCGGGCAAACGCGCGTGGTAAGCGTGCAGAAGGTTATCGCGAAAGGCACCATCGAGGAGCGCATCCTGCACCTGCAAGAAGAGAAGAGCAAGCTGGCCGACCAGGTCATCGGCGCGGCGGGCATGTCGCTTGCAAGCTTGAGCGCCGACGAGCTGATCGACTTGCTGGGAGAATAGCAGGCTGCCACCAGTCCTGCCCGCCAGCAACAAAAGAGCCGGCCCCACAGGGACCGGCTCTTTTCGCATTCGAGGCAAAGCCTAGAACTTGCGGAAACGCTGGTAGCGCTGTTCAAGCAGCTCTTGCTCGCTTAAGGCGCACAGCTCGTCAAGGGCTTCGCGCACGTATTCGCTCACGTTTCGCTCGGCCGCCTCGGGGTTCTCGTGCGCCGGGCGCGGACCCTCGGACACCACGTCATCGATGATGCCCAGCTCGCAAGACTCGTGCGCGCTCATCTTCATGACGGCCGCCGCCTCGGGCGCGCGCGTGCGGTCCTTCCACAGAATGGACGCGAACCCTTCAGGCGACAACACGGAATACACGGCATGCTCCTGCATAGCCACGCGGTTGGCGACGGCCAGCGCCAGCGCGCCGCCCGACCCGCCTTCGCCCAACAGCACGGTAACCACCGGCACCTTCAGGCCGGCCATGGCAACCAGGTTGTCGGCGATGGCGTTGCCCTGCCCACGCTCCTCGGCCTCGGTGCCGCAGAAAGCGCCCTGCGTGTCCACCAAGCACACGATAGGACGGCGGAACTTCTCAGCCTGGCGCATAAGGCGCAGCGCCTTGCGATACCCCTCGGGCTGCGGGCAACCGAAATTGCGCGCGATGCGCTGCTTGAGGTCGGCGCCCTTTTCCTGGCCGATAA
Organism: Senegalimassilia sp.; assembly: GCF_977052095.1. Taxonomy (NCBI): domain Bacteria; kingdom Bacillati; phylum Actinomycetota; class Coriobacteriia; order Coriobacteriales; family Coriobacteriaceae; genus Senegalimassilia; species Senegalimassilia sp. The sequence goes on along the minus strand of NZ_CDRSTZ010000048.1, from coordinate 5,688 downwards.
CGGTGACGGCGCGGCCGCCGATCCAGCCGACGCCGCCGATGATGGCGCCGTCGTCGGCGAAGCCGCGATCGCCGTGCAGTTCGATGAACCCATCGACCATTGCGTTGATATACGCAACTGACGTGGGACGATGCACGTTGCGCGCCAGCTGCACGCTTTGCCACGCGCGGTTTTCCGCCGACTTGGTGACAGCTTCCTCCACGAGCGCAGCGTCGTTGGCATCAAGCGATGAGCCGCCTTCGGCATCGAAGCTGCCCTTCGCGATGGCGCGTCCAACGCGGCGAGTGGCCTGCGCGCGGTTCGCATCCGCACGCAGACCCGCCGGAAGCGCATCGTACAACCGGTCGCGCACGCGCCCTTTGGCCACGCGCGCGGGTTCAGGCTTCAAATCGGTATACATCACGGTGTTGTACGTGCCGGTGCCGGCTTCCAGGTTGTCGCACACGGCCTGATAGCTGACAAGGATGTCGCGGTCGCCGGCGTTGTGCGCCGCGCCCGTGGCCTGCTTCGACGTTGACAGGTACAGCGCCAGCAGATGCGCAAGCGTGGCGCGCAAATCCGGGCGCGGCACAATAGCGTCGATAAGTCCGTGCTCAAGCGCGAACTCCGCCGTCTGAAACCCTTCGGGAAGTTCTTGGCGAATGGTGTCGCGGATGACGCGTTGGCCGGCAAACCCGATAAGCGCGTGCGGCTCGGCCAAGATGATGTCGCCGTCCATAGCAAACGAAGCCGTCACGCCGCCGGTGGTGGGATCGGTAAGCACCGAGATGTACGGCAGATGCGCCTCGGCGTGGCGCTGGATAGCGCACGACGTCTTCGCCATCTGCATAAGCGACACAAGCCCCTCTTGCATGCGCGCGCCGCCCGAAGCGGTGAAGATGACGACGGGCAGGTGCAGGCGCGTGGCGCGCTCGAACAGGCGCGTGACTTTCTCGCCCACCACGTTGCCCATAGAGCCCATGAAAAACGTTGACTCCATGATGCCGATGGCCAGGCGCAGGCCCGCGATGCAGCCCTCGCCCGTGCGCACGCCTTCCTCAAGGCCCGACTTTTCGCGCTGGGCAGCAAGTTTGTCCAGGTAACCCGGGAAATTCAGCGGGTCGGTTTCCTGAAGTCCCTCGTCCCATTCGATGAACGATCCGTCGTCAAGCAGATCGTCGATGCGCTCCGACGACGTCATGCGCAGGTATCCGCCGCAATTCGGGCAGGCGAAGTGCGAAGCGGCCAAACTGGTGCTGTCGAACTTCATGCCGCACTTCGGACACGCGCGCCACGTGCCGCACACGCTTGCCGGCTTGTCCGTGGCGCACAGCACCCAGCCGAACTGCGGCGAATTGCCCAGCGGGCGAAACACGCGGATGCCATCGGCCGCGGCGCGCGCCAAAAACGTGTCCACCTCGGCAAGCGCCAGAGCTTCCTCGCCCAGCAACACCACCGCAGCGCCGCAAGCGCGGGCAGCCTCAAGCACGGCGTACCCGTTGGCGAACAGCGCGTCGCCGCCTTTGCCGGGCAGGCACGCGCGCATATCGGCAGCGCGCAGGTACGCATCGCCGGCACGCTCCTCGGTGTAGGCCGCAGCGGCCACCATGCCGGCATCTTGCACCGCAAGCAGGATCTTCTTCACGGCACGGCCACGGGAAACCACCAGCGCCACAGGCGCATCGGCGGTTTCTTCACGCACGGGCGAAACCATTTCGGCGGCGTCCACATACGTGGACATGTCCGCAGCGTCCAGCGCGTTCGGAGCAACGGCAGACTGGGCGCGCGCCTCCACGGCGATGCGCGTCAAACGGTACGCAACAGCCGCATCGTGCGGTTGCGCGCCGCTGCCATCTATGCGCGAATTGACGAACGAGCCCTCGCTATCGAACGTGATGTACCCTGTTTTCGTGCGTTTCATGATCAAATCCTTCAAGGCGGCATGCCCGCCCGTTGCCTGCTATTGCTCGGCTTTCGCCATGACGTATTTCTGCGTGGCCGTGGCCGCCACCTTATCGCCCACGAGCGCCTCCACGTCGGCGACCACCATACGCGACGAGTTGCGCGTAATGGTTGCCTTCAGCGTCAGCGTGTCGCCCGGCTGCACCTGGTTGCGGAACTTCGCCTTGTCGATGCCGGCGAAAAATCCCAGCACGCCGGGCTCGTCGCGGCCCACCAGCGCGCAAAACGACGCCGTCTGCGCCAGCGCTTCCATGATGATGACGCCCGGCAGCACAGGATGGCCAGGGAAATGACCGGCGAACAGCGGCAGCTTAGGATCAACATCCAGCTCGGCCGTAATGGAAACGCCCGGCTCGCACGCAACCACGCGGCTCACCCACACAAACGGATCGCGATGCGGCAGCACTTGCTCGACAACATCGCGCCCACAAGGATAAGAAATGTCCAACATAGAAGAATTCCTAATCGATAGATTCACTGTAAGGCGAAACAGCCAAAACGGCGTTGTGGCCGCCGAAGCCGAGCGAGTTCGACAGCGCTACTTTCTGAGGGTAGTTCTGCAGCGGCTCGGACACCACGTTCACGGGGCACTCGGGGTCGGGCTGGGCAAAACCTGCCGTGGGCGGCACGCACTGGTTGGCCACCGAAAGCGCCGCGACCACGGCCTCAACCGCGCCGGCGGCACCCAGCGTGTGGCCCAGCGAGCCCTTCACCGACGTGATGGGGATCTTGCGCCCCAGTTCATCGCCGGCAAGCGCGATGAGCGCCGCAGCCTCGGTGGCGTCGTTGGCATGCGTGGACGTGCCATGCGCGTTCACGTGACCCAGGTCGGCCACGGTGAAACCGCCCTCGTCAAGCGCCTGCTGCATGGCGCGCTGAATGCCCTCGCCAGTGGGGTTCGGCGCCGTCATGTGGTAGGCGTCGCCCGTCGAGCCGAAGCCGGTGATCTCGGCAATGGGCTTCGCACCGCGCGCCAGCGCATGCTCCAGCGATTCCAGCACCAGCACCGCACCGCCTTCGCCCGCCACGAAACCGCTGCGACGCACGTCGAACGGCATGGACGCCGCCTGCGGGTCCTCGGCATGCGTCAGAGCACCAAGGTTCGTGAAGCCTGCGATGCAGATGGGGTTCACCGATTCCTCGGAGCCGCCGGCAAGCGCCAGGTCGCAATAGCCGTGGCGGATGGAGCGCACGGCCGAGCCGATGTTGTGCGCGCCGGTGGCACACGCGGTGGACACGTCGATGCACTCGCCGCGCATGCCGTAGCGAATGGCGATGTGGCCGGCGGCCATGTTGCCGATCATCGTGGGGATGAACAGCGGGTTCACGCGCTTAGGACCCTTCTCGTCAAGCGTGCGGAAACCCTTTTGCAGCTCGTCGATACCGCCGATGCCCGCGCCGAACACCACCGCGGAGCGCGTGGGGTCCTCGTCGTCCATGTTGACGCCCGCCTGCGCCATGGCCTCGTCGGCGGCGATGAGCGCGTACTGCACGAAGCGCTCGAAGCGGCGCGCCTCCTTCTTCGTCAAGCCATATTCCGTGGCGTCGAAATCGGGCACCTCGGCCGCGATGCGCACCTCGTAGTCGCTTGCATCGAAGTGCGTGATGGGGCGCACGCAGCAGCGCTTGCCCATGACGGCATCCCACAGCGCCGGCACGCCCACGCCCGCCGGCGTGACGGCGCCCATGCCCGTGATGACGACGCGGTGCGTTCCGTCCGCGCGCCTGACCTGCGTGTTCGCTACCTGCTCGCTCATAGTGCCAAACCTCCGTCAACGCAAATGACCTGGCCGGTAATGTAGCCGGCCTCTTCGCTTGCCAAGAAACGCACCAGGTGCGCCACATCGGCCGCCTGCCCGAAGCGCTTGAGCGGGATCTGTGCGCCGATGGACTCGCGCTGCTTTTCGGACAGCGCGTCGGTCATGTCCGTGGCAATGAACCCGGGGGCCACGGCGTTCGCCGTTACGCCGCGCGCCGCTAGCTCGCGCGCGATGGTCTTCGTCAGCCCGATGACGCCGGCCTTCGAAGCCGCGTAGTTCACCTGGCCGGCGTTGCCGCCGATGCCCGAGATGCTGCTCATGTTGATGATGCGCCCATAGCGCTGCTTCATCATGATCTGGCCCGCGGCCTTGCAGCACAAAAACGTGCCTTTGAGGTTCACGTTGATGACGCTGTCGAAGTCTTCCTCCTTCATGCGCACCATCAGCCCGTCGTGGGTGATGCCGGCGTTGTTCACCAGCACATCAAGGCGGCCAAACGCCTTATGAGCCGCGGAAACCAGCGCGCTGGCCTCATCGGCATTGCCCACGCTGGCCGCCACGGCAAGCGTCTGCACGCCGTATGGCGCCGCAAGCGCATCGGCGTGTTCCTGCAGCGCGGCAAGGCCGCGTTCGCTAGAGCAGTTCAGGCACACGTTGTAGCCGGCCTGCGCAAGCTCGCTGGCCACGGCCAGCCCGATGCCGCGCGAAGAGCCGGTGACCAGCGCGCTTTTGCGCTGGGTGTCGTTCGTTTCGCTCATGGGTTACTCCTCATCGGTTGCGCAACGCGCAACGAAAGACTCGAATGATTCGGCGTCCTGCACGCAGGCGCGCTCGGCGGTGCGATCGATGCGCTTGACCAGGTTCGTCAGCACGCCACCGAATCCCACCTCCACGAACGCGGTTTCGCCCTGCGCCACAAGCGCCTGGACGCTTTGCTGAAAGCGCACGGGATGCGTGAGGTGGCGCACCAGGTGCTCGCGCGCGTCGGCAGCGCGAAGCGGGCTGGCGTCGGTATTGCAGATAAGCGGCACGGAAGGCTCGGCGAACGTGACGTTGGCAAGGTACGCGTCCAGGCCTTCGGCCGCAGATTGCATAAGCGGGCTGTGGAAGGCGCCGGACGTGGCAAGGCGCGAGAAGCGCTTGCCCGCCGCCGCCCACGCGGCCTCTGCGCGCTCAACGGCTGCAACTTCGCCGGAAACAACAATCTGACCAGGGGCGTTGAAGTTCGCCGGCACCAGCACCTGACCTTGGCCGCACGATTGGCACACCTCGGTCACGCTTTGCTCGTCGGCTTTCAGAAACGCGCTCATCACGCCGGGGTGCTGCTCGGCGGTCTCGGCCATAAGGCGCGCGCGCTCGGCAACGAAGGCAAACGTGTCGGCATCGGAAAGCATGCCGGAGACGGCAAGCGCGCTGACCTGGCCAAGCGAGAAGCCCAGCACAGCAGACGGCCGCACGCCGCGCGCTTCAAGCGCATGCGCGATGCCTACGGACAACGCGCACATAGCAGGCTGGGCAAAGCGCGTGTCGTTGAGCTTTTCAGCCGGGGCGTTCAGCATGACGTCGGCCACGTCATAGCCCAGCACATCGGATGCGCACGCCAGCGTTTGCGCCATTTCCGGGACTTCCATAAGCGAAGCGCCCATGCCGGGCTTTTGCGCGCCCTGGCCGGAGAACAAAAAGACGGGATTCACGTTCACGCCCCCTTTATGCGCGCTGCGCGTTGGCGTCGGCCGCTTGCTGCAGATCGCGTGCGCCGCGAGAGAGCGCCTGCTCCATCATCTCGTCGATGACCTGGCGCGCCGTCTTGCGCTCGTGCACCAGGGCCGCCACCTGGCCCGCCATCATGGAGCCGTTGTCCACATCGCCCTCCACGGCACGGCGAAGGCTGCCGGCGTACATGGCCTCAAGCTCGTCGCCGTTTTTCGCCATGTCGGCCTCGAGCTTGCGCACGTTGCGCGCGAACTTGTTCTTCAGGCAGCGCACC
>NZ_CDRSTZ010000047.1:0-16354 GCF_977052095.1 Senegalimassilia sp. | reverse complement strand
ACTGCTTGGCGGTGTCGTCCACGTTGTGGAACATGCCGCGCATGAGCTGCTCGAGCTTGCCGTCAACCTCTTCGAAGGTCCAGCTCAGGTGCTCGGCGTTCTGGCTCATCTCAAGGCCGGAAACCAGCACGCCGCCGGCGTTTGCAGCCTTGCCCGGCATGAACGCCACGCCGTTGGCCTGGAAGTACTCGGTTGCCTCAAGCGTGGTGGGCATGTTCGCGCCCTCGCCGACAACCTTGCAGCCGTTGGCCACCAGCGCCTTGGCGTCCTCGAGGTGCAGCGTGTTCTCGCGAGCGCAGGGAAGCGCGATGTCGCAGGGAAGCTGCCACACGCCGCGGCCGTCTTCGGCATGCCATGTTGCGTTCGGGCGCTCGTCCACGTACATGGCCAGGGAAACGCCCTTGTCGTTGCCGGAGCGCTTCTTGTTGTAGATGTGCTCGAGCACCTGGTAATCGATGCCGTCGGGGTCTTCCACCCAGCCCTTCGTGTCGGAGCAGGCCAGCACCTTGCCGCCAAGCTGAGAAACCTTCTGAATGGCGTAGATCGCAACGTTGCCGGAGCCGTGCACCACAACGTTTTTGCCTTCGAAGCTGTCGCCGTTGCTCTTGAGATACTCGTCCACAAAGTACACCAGGCCGTAGCCGGTGGCTTCGGTGCGGGCCAGCGAGCCGCCGAACGACAGGCCCTTACCCGTCAGCACGCCGGTCCACTCGTCGCGGATGCGCTTGTACTGGCCGAACATGTAGCCAACCTCGCGGCCGCCGACGCCCAGGTCACCTGCGGGAACGTCGGTGTTCGGGCCGATGTGACGGCACAGCTCGGTCATAAACGACTGGCAGATGTGCATGATCTCGTTGTTGTACTTGCCCTTGGGGTCGAAGTCGGAGCCGCCCTTGCCGCCGCCCATGGGTAGCGTGGTCAGAGCATTCTTGAAGATCTGCTCGAAGCCCAAAAACTTCAACATGCCCAGCGTGACGGTGGGGTTGAAGCGCAGGCCGCCCTTGTAGGGGCCGATTGCGGAGTTGTATTCGACGCGATAACCGCGGTTGACCTGCACATTGCCGGAATCATCGACCCACGGCACGCGGAACATGATGATGCGCTCGGGCTCGATGATGCGCTCAAGAAGGGCGGCCTGCTCGAACTCCGGGTGGGCATCGAGTGCCGGCTGAAGGGTGCCCAGGATCTCGGTAGCAGCCTGGATGAACTCGGGCTGGTCGGCGTTCTTCGCCTTCACCTGCTCGATGATACGCTCGGCATAGCTCATTGAATGCCTCCTAGAAACGAAGTGGTAATACTCACAAGCCGCATTATATGATTCGCAATTGGGGCGTAACGGGAAGTTAACGAAGCCGAAACAATGGGCGTCGGCGGCCGGTTACTGGCTTTTCTGCGCGCGTGGACGGCACGTGAATGTTGCTTGAACGTGACGTGTTTCGGACGCGTTCTTTGCAGGGTGCGCATACAATCCGAACCTCGCGCTAGCAAATATTGGAAAGGCTTTTACCCGCAATGTCTCAGTTCGTCGACAAGAAGCTCTCGCTGTCCGAATGGCTGCCGCTTATCGGCATCACCATTTCCGCGTTCGTGTTCAACACCTCGGAGTTCATGCCCGTGGGACTGCTGACGGATATCGGTGCCACGTTTTCAACCACGGAAGGCGAGACGGGGCTCATCATCTCGGTGTACGCCTGGGCCGTTATGGTGCTGTCGCTGCCGCTTATGATTTTGGGTTCGCGTTTGGCGTTTCGCCCGCTCATGCTGCTGGTGCTCGGCGTGTTCTGCGCTGGCCAGGTGCTTTCGGCGCTGGCGGTCAGCTATGGCATGCTCATGTGCGCGCGCCTGGTGGTGGCTTGCGCTCATTCCGTGTTCTGGGCTATTGCGGCGCCGGTTGCGGTGAAGGTGGCTGACGAGCGGCACGCGCCTATGGCCGTCAGCGCCGTGGTGACGGGGTCGGCGCTTGCCATGATCGTTGGCTTGCCACTTGGCCGTGTTGTGGGGTTGGCGCTGGGCTGGCGACAGACGTTCGCGTGCGTGGGCGTTGTTTCGGCGGCGGTGCTGGTGTACCTGGCATTCGTGTTCCCGAAGATTCCGCCTGCGAAACCGTTCACGCTCAAGCAGCTGCCAGGTATTTTGCACAACAAGGTGCTGGTGGGCATTTTCGTGGTGACGGCGCTGTACGCGATGGGCTATTACACGGGGTACAGCTACATCGAGCCGTTTTTGCTGCAGGTGGGCGGCATGGACGAGGTGGTGGTCACCCTTGCCTTGGTGGCGTTCGGCATTGCGGGAATTGTTGGCAGCATGATTTGCTCGCGGTTTTACCGGGGGCATCGGCGGGCTTTCGCCGTTGCGGTTGTTGCGGGCGTTGCTCTGGCGCTGGTGCTTCTGCGCGTAAGCGCGGTGTCGGTGGCCCTGGTGTTCACCGTATGCGCGCTCTGGGGCATCGCGGGATCAGGCTACAGCATTGTATACCAGGCAGAGATCATCGAGTTTTCGTCCGAGGGTGAGCAGACGGTTGCCATGGCCATCTTCTCGGGCATTTTCAACCTTGGAATCGGCACGGGGAGTTTCATCGGCGGCGGTGTGTGCACGTATGCATCCATTGCCGATGTGGGCTTTGCAGGTGCCGCTATTGCGCTGATCGCTTTGCTGTACTGCGTGTTTGTGCTGGTCAAGCGTATGAAGGCGCAAAGCGATTGCTAGCTGGCTTGTTGTGCAGCGGCCATCGCGAGGTGGTGTTTTCCCGCTTAAAGTAAACGAGCGAATTCTTACTAGAACAAACGTTCTATTTCTGTTATACTGCCTGCATGGAATCTTTGACGACATATCATGAACTTGCAACTAGCGAGGCTGCGCCTCGGCTGAATGAGGCGCAACTTGAGGCGGTAACCGCTACGGAAGGTTACGTGCGGGTTATCGCGGGCGCCGGCACAGGCAAAACAAGGGCGCTTACCGAAAGGTTCGCCTATTTGGTGAATGACCTGGGCATTTTGCCGGGAAACATCCTGTGCGTCACGTTCACGAACAAGGCCGCCAACGAGATGAGACATCGTATCAGGTGCTTGACGGGCGACAACGATACCGGCTATATCAACACGTTTCACGGGTTTTGCGTTTCGGTGCTGCAGGAAGACGCCCATGCGGTGCAGTACCCGAAAAGCTTCATGGTGCTCGATAACGCCGATATCGACGCCATGTTGCAGATCGTGTACGAGGAACGCGGGTTGACGCTGCGCGACATGACGTTTTCTGCCGCGCGCGACATGATAGAGATTCTGAAGCTGAAGGAGCGGCCGGATTATTTCCTGGACATGCTGGCAATGCCGCTTGAAAACCTGCATCAGAAATATCTTTCGGCCACCGAAGCGCGCGACATCATCTTCTATGGGTACCTGTATCAAGAGAAGAAGTGCTTCGGGCTTGATTACAACGACCTCATCGTGTTCACGCTATATATCTTCGATGTGCACGAGGATATCAAGCTGAAGTGGCAGCAGCGTCTGGAATACATCATGATCGATGAGTTTCAGGATATCGATGCGTTGCAGTATCGGCTCATGGACGTGCTGCAGGGCTACCATAAGAACTTGTTCGTGGTGGGCGATCCCGACCAAACCATTTACACGTGGCGCGGCGCTGACGTGCGCTTTTTGCTTGATTTCGACAAGCATTATCCGGGAACCCATACGGTGCTGATGCTGGAGAATTATCGCTCGGCGCCGCAGGTTTTGGCGGCATCGAACTCGCTGATCTCGAAGAACCGCATGCGCATCGCGAAGAATCTGGTTCCCATGCGCGAGGCATATGGCCCTACGGTGTGGCACCATGCGACGTCAAGCGAGCAGGAGGCCGCTTGGATTGCGCAAGGCGTTGAAGCGTTGCACGCGGAGGGCGTTGCGTATCGGGATATGGCCGTTTTGTATCGAGCGCACTATGCCTCGCGTTCGGTGGAGGAAGCGTTTCTGGAGGCCCACATTCCCCATGCGGTCATTAGCGGCGTGCCGTTTTTCGGCCGTCGGGAAATCAAGGACGCGCTTTGCTATTTACGGTTGATCGCTTTGCAGGATGACCTGGCATTCCAGCGCGTTGCGAATGTTCCCAGGCGCAATCTGGGTATGCGGCGCATGGCGTATCTTCGCCAGTATGCCGACGAGCATGCGTGCACGCTGTATCAAGCGCTCGAGCAGACGCTTGACGACGACATCTTCAAGCGCACGAAGGCGAAGCAGCTTGTTGCGCTCGTGCGAGACTTTCGCGCCTCAAGCGAGGGAAGGCCCGTTTCCGAAGTGCTGTCTTCGGTGCTTAACGTCAGCGGCTACGAGCAGATGCTGCGCACGGAAGGCAGCCAAGAGCGCTTGGACAACCTTGCGGAGCTGAAGCAGTCGGTGCACGAATTCGAAACGTCGTGTGGGGAAGAGGTGACGCTTGAGCATTACCTAAAACATGTGGCGTTGCTTACAAACGCCGATGCCGCCGATGGGTCGAAGGACAGCGTGAAGCTCATGACCATCCACGCCGCAAAGGGCTTGGAGTTTCGGCAGGTGTTTCTGTGCTCGCTTTCCGAAGGCGTTTTGCCTTCGCGGAAAACCCGCACTGCCGAAGCCATGGAAGAGGAGAGGCGGCTGGCGTTCGTGGCCTTAACCCGTGCGCAAGATGGTCTGTACCTTTCTGAAGCGGAGGGTTTCAACCACCAAGGGGCGGCGCGCTACCCTTCTCGCTTCCTGCTTGATATCGACCCTGCTGCCTTGGAGTTTTCCGATAAGCCCGCAGACGATAAGCTCGACGAGGCGCGCAACGCGTATGCTCTTACGGACAGATGGATTGCGGACATGGCGCAGCAAGCGTCGCATCCCGTGGGCTCGCGCGTAAGGCACAAAGCGTTCGGCGAAGGTAAGGTTTTGGGCATCGACGAGCAAAAACGGGCATACGTGATTGCATTTGATGGCCTTGAAACGCCGCGGAGCATCTCGTTTCGCGTGAAGTTGGAAACGGTGGGGTAGCACTACGTGAGCAAGCCAGAGGATTTTCAGCAGTACAACCAGGCAAAGGGGTTTACGCCCGGCGGCGCCAGCGAGGACCCCGAACGCCCGATTGACCTTGCACTTGGGCGGCAAACGGGGCAAGGCTGCGCTGAAGCGACGGGTGACGATGAGCCGTTCGAGCAGAAGCTTGCTCGTATCAAACGGGAACTCGATGCTGTACCTGCCCTGCCGGGCGTGTACCTGTGGAAGGACAAGGCGGGCCAGGTTATTTACGTTGGAAAAGCGAAGCAGCTTCGCGCGCGCATGCGCCAATACGTGAACTTCCAGGATGATCGCGCGAAGATTCCGCTGCTTGTCGATCAAATCAGCTCGTTCGAGTACATCGTGGTGGGCAACGAGCACGAATCGCTGGTGCTGGAGAAGAACCTCATCAACCAGTACGCCCCCTGGTTTAACGCAGACTTCAAGGACGACAAATCGTATCCGTTCATCGCGCTGACGAAAGGCGACGTGTTTCCCGCAATCAAGTACACGCGCGAAAAACATCGTGCTGATACGCGATATTTCGGGCCATATACCGATAGCCGCGCCGCTCGACGCATGGTCGACATCGCGCGCCGCGTCGTGCCGATTTGCGCTTCCAGCTGCGCCGACTGGCGTTCGCTGAAACGAAAGTTGGAAAAAGATCCGCTTGCCTGCATGACAAGCGATGTCCGCCCGTGCTTCGATGCGCATGTGGGGTTGGGGCCCGGCGCGTGCTGTGGTCACGTTACCCCTGAGCAGTACGCTGCCAACGTGAAGCGTGTCGAGCGATTTTTGTCGGGCCAGCATCGTGAGTTCGTCGAAGAGCTGGCTGAAGAGATGCAGCAGGCCGCCGCGGAACTCGATTTCGAGCGCGCTGGCCGCATCAAGGCGCGCATCGACACCATCAACGGCTTGTGCGACAAGCAGCACGCCGTCAGCTCGCGCAACTTGAATGCCGACGTCATCGGCTTCTATCGCGAAGAGACTATCGCTGGCGTGCACGTGCTTATGGTGCGCGAAGGTCGCATCATCAACAGCAACGAGTTCGTGCTCAACAGGGGCCTTGACGTACCCGACGAAGACTTGCTGCACATGTTCTTGCTGCGCTACTACGACACCACCACCTCCATCCCTCATGAGGTGATCGTCCGCCGTCTGCCCGAGGACGTCGATGCCATGTGCGACTGGCTTACCGAAAAGCTTGCCAGCTCCCACGGTGCGAAGGTGCGGTTCGCTTCGCCCGAACGCGGCGAGAAGGCAGACCTGGTGACCATGGCCGAGCAAAACGCGAAGCACACGCTCATGCGCTATAAGGTTCGCACGAATTATGAGGACAAGCGCATCAACGATGCGCTGCTGCAGCTGGAGAGCGCCTTGGCGCTCGATGCGCCGCCTTTGCGCATCGAATGCTTCGACATCTCCACGAACCATGGAACGTATACCGTGGCTTCCATGGTGGTGTTCACGAACGGGCGACCTGACAAAAGCCAATACCGCAGGTTCAAGATCAAGGCGCAGCTTGACGAGGCCAATGACTTCCTGTCCATGCAGGAGGTGATGAGCCGCCGGTACTGCGCCGAGCGCATGGCTGATGAGCGATTCGGCAAAAAGCCCGACCTTATCATCCTCGATGGTGGTTTGCCCCAGCTCAATGCCGTTATCGAGCAGTTTGACCGCATGGGCGTTACCGACATCGCGCTGTGCGGCTTGGCGAAGCGCGATGAAGAGCTGTTCGTGCCGTGGCAGGACACCGGCCCGGTTGTGCTGCCAAGCGGAAGCGCAAGCTTGTACCTTGTGAAGCAGGTGCGCGATGAGGCGCACCGGTTTGCCATTACGTTCCATCGCGAGCTTCGCGGCAAGGGCATGACGGCAAGCATCCTCGACGAGGTTGCAGGGTTAGGCCCGGTCAGGAAAAAAGCGCTGCTCAAGCACTTCAAAAGTTTTAAGAACCTCAAGGCCGCAAGCCTGCAGGACATCTTAGATGCCAAGGTGGTGCCGGTTGAAGTGGCCAACGAACTGTATGCAGTGCTTCGGCAGTATAATAGCGAAGCGAAAAGCGAAGTTGTTATCGGCGGGGAAGGAGAAGCATGATGGACGACCAGGCGAAAACGGACGACATGATGAAGAACATGCCCGAGCTGGTCATCGTCAGCGGCATGAGCGGTGCCGGTCGAACCGAGGCCATGCACGCGTTTGAGGATTTGGGCTATTTCTGCGTTGATAACCTGCCCAGCGCGCTTATCGGGAACCTGCTTGACTTGACGGGCATGCCCGGTCAGCCTGACAACCATCGGCGCATCGCCGTGGTCTGCGATGCGCGCAGCGGCGGCTTCTTCAAAAGCCTGATGGAAGAGCTGGGCAAGCTTAAAGCCGAGGGCATCGATTATCGCGTGCTGTTCCTTGACGCCGATGACGAAAAACTTATCGCCCGCTATAAATCAAGCCGCCGCCGTCATCCGCTGTGCACCGATGGCAGCTCCATTGCGCAGGGCATCGCTCGCGAACGTGAGATGCTCTACGGCTTGCGCAAGGGCGCGCATCACGTTATCAACACCACCGATATGCTGCCGCAGCAGTTGCGCAGCACCATACGTGCCCTGTTCGCGCCGGGCGAAGAACGGCAGGGGCTGCAGGTTACCGTGTACTCCTTCGGTTTCAAGCACGGCGCGCCCGTTGATGCTGACCTCGTCATGGACGTGCGTTTCTTGCCGAACCCTTACTACGATCCCGAGCTGCGTCCGCTCACCGGTCTTGACAAGCCGGTGCGTGACTTCGTGCTGTACCGTCCCGAGACGGAGGAGTTCCAGAAATGTTGGCGCGCGCTGCTTGATTGCGTCATGCCCGGCTACGTTGCGGAAGGCAAGCAGCAGCTTGCCATAGCCGTAGGGTGCACGGGTGGACAGCACCGCAGCGTGGCCCTGGCCGAGTCGACGGGCGATTATCTCAAGCAGAAGGGGTATCGCGTAAGCGTGGCACATCGCGATTTGAAGCTGGCCGAAGGTGCCGACGGCTCCATCGTCAGCGCCCAGGGGGCGCGCTAAGGGGCCGATATGCAAGTAACGAACACACACCTGAATGATGGGGCGTTTCCGCACGACCCTTCTATGACCGAAGCGTTTGCTCCGCTCTACGCTGCAGATCCTGTTGTTCCTCAAACGGCGCACTTGCGTGCCGTTGTCATCGGTGGCGGCACGGGTGCGCCTGTTTCCATTCGCACGTTGCTGTCCATGGGCGTGGAAACGTCTGCCGTTGTGGCCATGGCCGATGATGGCGGATCGACGGGCATCCTGCGTGAGGAAGCGAACGTGACGCCTCCCGGCGACATCCGCAAATGCATCTGCGCCATGGCCGCCGATCCGGAAGATCCGCTTACGAAGGCGTTCAAGTATCGTTTTCCGTTTGCGGACAACCATACGCTTGGCAACCTCATGCTGTCTGCGTTAGAGGAGGCGACGGGCGCATTTCCCGAGGCGGTAAGCATCTGCGAGAAGCTGCTGCATGCGCGCGGGCACGTGTATCCTTCCACGCTCGACCGCGTGTCGCTGGTGGCGCGCACGCGCGATGGCCGCTATATCGAAGGGCAGGCGGTGGCGTGTCATTCGCGCACGGCCCTTGCTCACGTGCAGCTGCGCAGCGCTGGCAACATCGTAGCGTACCCACCTGCGCTTGAGGCAATCCGCAACGCGGACCTTATCGTATTGGGGCCGGGGAGCCTATTCACGTCCATTATCCCGAATCTGCTTGTCCCCGGCGTTATCGATGCTATTCGTCAGTCGCGCGGGGCCACGCTGTTCGTGTGCTCGCTTGCCGATATGCAGGGCGAGACGTGGGGGCTGACTGCGCGCGAGCATGTTGAGGCGCTTATGGAGCACGGCATGCGCGGCCTCCTGGACTACGTGCTTGTTCACAGCGCTGTGCCCATCAAACCGGATTCCTCGGAAACGGGCGTGTTTCGCGCGGTGACGGGCGCCAACATCGGTGCAAGCCGCTTCGTTGTTGACGACGAAACCGAGCAACGCCGCGTGCGCCCCGTGCGTATAGACTATGCCGACCTGCGGCTTATCCAAAGCAAGGGGCCGGTCGTGATCGCTCGCAACCTTGTAGACCCCGAGCATCCCACGTGGCACGATCCGTTTGCATTGCGCGAGGCATTCACGGGGGTGTTGCGTCTATGTCATTCACGGCGGAGGTAAAAGACGAGCTGGCGCGCGTTCCCGCGGTTTGCAGCCATTGCGACAAGGCGGTGCTTGCGGCGCTGGTGCGCATCGAAGGCACGCTGTTCGTTTCGGGGAAAAACCGCTATCGCGTGGAAATCGCCACGGATGCGCCGTCGGTTGCTCGTCAGGTCATCAAGCTGCTGCACGAACTGTACCAGCTGAAAACGAACTTGACGGTTCGCCGCAGCGTGCTGCATAAAACGCCGAATTACCTTATCGAGGCGCCTGCGCAGCCCAATCTTGCGCCGGCGTTGCTTGACATGGGCGTGCTCTCTCCTGAAGGCGGCCTGGTGCTCGGCATATCCGACCAGCTTGTTGCGAAGGATTGCTGCGCGGCGGCGTATTTGCGCGGCGCGTTTCTGGGCAGCGGTTTCGTGTCGGACCCGCGCGGCGATTTCCACTTCGAGATCATCGTGGAATCCGAAGAGCTTGCCGAAGGGCTTGTCGGCCTGATGGCGCGCAAGAACATCAAGGCGCGCATCATGCAGCGGCGCAACTCGTATATGGTGTACCTGAAAAGCGGTAGCGCCATCCTGGAGTTTTTGGCGCTTGTCGGAGCGCACCAAAGCGCGCTTGCCATGGAGAACGCGCGCGTTATCAAAAGCGTGCGCAACGACGTGAACCGGCAGACGAATGCCGAAATAGCCAACCAGGCGAAAACGTCGCGAGCGTCTATCGACCAGATTCGCGCTATCCGCATGGTGCTTGAGGCTCACGGCATGGAGAACCTGCCGCCCGCGCTGCAGGATTTTATCAAGCTGCGCGTTCGCTATCCCGATGCCACGCTCAAAGAGCTTGGCGAGCTTGCGAACCCGCCTTTGTCGAAGTCGGCCGTGTACCACCGCGTTCGGCGCATCGAGCAGATGGCCAAAGAGCTTGGATAGGCGCGTTTGCCGCCGCGCATCGCGCCGATTGCCCTACCGTCCACCTAATAACCGGCGCGTGAATTTGACATTGCGGTAGACTGAGTGTTTGTACGGCCCCAGAATTTGAGTATCTAATGAGAAGGAGATACGCAATGGCAATCAAAGTAGGCATCAACGGTTTCGGCCGCATCGGACGTTTGGCGTATCGCGCCATGGTCAAGGACCCCGCTATCGAGGTTGTGGCCGTCAACGATCTCGGCGACATCCCGACGATGGCTCACCTGCTGAAATATGACTCCGTCCACGGTCGAGCGTTCGACACGGTCGAGGTCACTGAAGACGGTTTCGTGGCAGATGGCCACGCGGTGAAGGTGCTGTGCGAGCGCGATCCCGAGAATCTGCCGTGGGGCGAGCTCGGCGTCGACGTCGTTGTTGAGTCCACTGGCATCTTCAAGACCGGCGAGCTTGCATCCAAGCACATCAAGGCCGGCGCTAAGAAGGTCGTCATCACCTGCCCCGCGAAGGGCGAGGACGTCACCATCGTCATGGGCGTCAACGACGATCAGTACGACAAGGAAAAGCACAACATCATCTCCAACGCTTCCTGCACCACGAACTGCCTGGCTCCTGTGGCCAAGGTGCTGCTTGAGAAGTTCGGCATCAAGCGTGGCTACATGAACACCATTCACTCCTACACGAACGACCAGAAGATTCTTGACCTTCCGCATAAGGACCTTCGTCGCGCTCGTGCAGCCGCCATGTCCATGATCCCCACCACCACGGGTGCCGCTCGTGCCGTGTCGCTCGTGCTGCCCGAGCTTGCGGGCAAGCTCGACGGTTTCGCCACGCGCGTTCCTACGCCCGACGGCTCCATGGTCGACCTGACGGTCGAGCTCGAGCGCGAGGTCACCATCGAAGAGATCAACGCTGCCATGAAGGAAGCCGCCGAAGGCGAGCTGACCGGCATCCTCGAGTACACCGAGGACCCGATCGTCTCCATCGATATCGTCGGCGACAACCACTCTTCCATCTTCGATAGCAAGCTGACCATGGTCATGGGCGGCAAGTCCAACCTCGTGAAGGTCGTATCCTGGTACGACAACGAGTGGGGCTACTCCAACCGCGTTAAGGACCTGGTAAAGATCCTGCTGTAGCATCAAGCCTGAACGGGGCGGCTTCGTGCCGCCCTTTTTCGTTGAAAGGAGCCTGAAATGGCCGATATCGCCTCTGTCGACGATCTTGACGCGCGCGGCAAGCGCGTGCTCGTACGCGTTGACTTCAACGTGCCGGTGTCCGACGGCGTCTGCACCGACGATACGCGCATCCGCGCGGCGCTTCCCACCATCAACAAGCTTGTCGATGGCGGCGCCCGCGTCATCCTTATGAGCCACCTTGGCCGTCCTTCCGGTGAGGGCTTCGAGGAAAAGTTCACGCTGCGACCGGCGGCATTGCGCCTGGCCGAGCTGCTGGGCAAGCCCGTGGCGTTTGCGTCCGATACCATCGGCGAAGATGCGCACGCGAAAGTTGCTGCGCTGCAAGATGGCCAGGTGCTGGTGCTTGAGAACCTGCGTTTCGACAAGCGCGAGAAGAAAAACGACCCTGCGTTCTGTGAAGAGCTGGCTTCGCTTGGTGATGCCTACGTCAACGACGCGTTCGGCACCGCGCACCGCGCTCACGCCTCCACGGCGGGCGTTGCTGCGCTTCTGCCCGCGTATGCCGGCTACCTTATGCAGCGAGAGGTCGGCACGCTTTCGGGCATGCTCGACAAGCCGCGCCGCCCGTTCGTCGCCATTTTGGGCGGTTCGAAGGTGTCGGACAAAATCAAGGTCATCGACGCGCTTTTGGAAAAATGCGACACGCTCATCATCGGCGGCGGCATGTGCTTCACATTCCTGCTGGCGCAAGGCAAGCAGGTGGGCACTTCCCTGAAAGAGGAAGACTGGGTCGAGCGTGCCGCGGCCATGCTGAAGAAGGCCGAAGAGCGCGGCGTGAAGCTATTGCTTCCCGTTGATGTGGTGTGTGCCGACAAGTTTGCCGAGGACGCGCGCACGGAAACGGTTTCCGTCGATGCCATTCCGGCCGACATGATGGGTCTTGATATCGGCCCCGAAACGTCGAAGCTGTATGCCGATGCCATCGCCGAGGGCGCGACGGTGTTCTGGAACGGCCCCATGGGCGTGTTCGAGATGGATGCTTTCGCTGCTGGCACGAAAGCGGTTGCGCTTGCGGTTGCGGAAAACCAGCAGGCCGACACCATCATCGGCGGCGGCGATTCCGTTGCGGCCGTCAACAAGTTCGACCTGGCCGACCGCATGACGTTTATCTCTACCGGCGGCGGCGCCAGCATGGAGCTGGTGCAGGGCGAAGCGCTTCCCGGCGTGGAGGCTTTGAGGCGCTAACAGGGAAGGGGACCGCGCGTCCCCTTCTTGCATTATGGTGAACCCCGGGCGGCTGGCTATGTTGTGCCGCCGATATCGTGAAAGGAGCAGTTCCATGGCTCGCAAACCGCTCATGGCGGGAAACTGGAAGATGAACAACACGTACGGCGAGGCCGTCGTGCTTGCGCAGGAGATCTCGAACAACTACAACAAGTCGTGGACAGGCAAAGTCGACGTGCTCGTATGCCCTCCGTACATCGACTTGAAGCCGGCTAAAGCGGTATTCGAATTCGATCGCACGCCGGTGGAAATCGGTGCACAGAACGTGTACTGGGAGCCGAAGGGCGCGTTTACCGGTGAAATCTCCATCCCTATGCTCAAGGAAGTCGGCTGCACGTGCTCTATCGTGGGCCATTCGGAGCGCCGCGGGTACTTTGGCGAGACGAACGAAGAAGTCAACCGCAAGGTTCGCGCGCTGGTGGATGCGGGCATGTACGCCATCGTGTGCGTGGGCGAGTCGCTGGCGGTCCGCGACGCTGGCACCACCGAAGAGTTCGTGTGTGCTCAGGTTCGTGCCGCATTCGCCGGCATCGACGCGCAGGAGGCGCAGCGCTGCGTCGTGGCATACGAGCCCATCTGGGCTATCGGTACTGGTCGTACCGCTACCCCCGAGCAGGCTCAAGCGGTGTGCCACGCCATTCGTCAGACGCTTGCCGAGCTGTTCGGGGCGCAGGTAGCCGACGAGATGCGCGTGCTGTACGGCGGCTCCATGAACGTCGGCAACGTTGAGATGCTTGTGGCGCAGCCCGATATCGACGGCGGCCTTATCGGCGGTGCAAGTCTGAAGGCCGACCAGTTCATCCAGCTTGTGAAAGCGTGCCTGTAATGGCCGCGAACGAAACGGTGCGCAACGCACTGACGCTGCCGGTGTGCCTCATCATCATGGACGGCTTGGGTCTTGCCGAGCCTGGCCCGGGCAACGCCGTGTCGTTGGCGAACACCCCTACGCTCGACTACTTGTTCGAAACGTGCTCGTGGACGAAGCTTGCAGCTTCGGGCGAGGCGGTGGGCTTGCCGGCCGGGCAAATGGGCAACTCCGAAGTGGGGCACCTGAATATCGGCGCCGGCCGCGTGGTGCACCAGGAGCTCTCGCGCATCAACATGGCGTGCCGTGATGGCTCCATCTGCGAAAACGAGGTCATCAACCAGGCCATCGAAGCTGCGAAGAAGCCGGGTGCGGCGCTGCACCTTATGGGCCTGTTGTCCGACGGCGGCGTGCACTCCAGCAACGAGCACCTGTTCGCGCTCATCCGCCATGCCGTGCGAAGCGGCGCGTCCGACGTGCGCGTGCATGCGTTCATGGACGGCCGCGACGTTCCTCCTGCCAGCGGAAAAGACTACATGGCCGAGCTTGTCTCGTTCATCGAAAGCAACGGATTCGCAGATGTGGTGCGCATCGCAAGCGTTTCGGGGCGCTATTACGCCATGGACCGCGACAAGCGCTGGGAGCGCGTGCAGAAAGCGTATGAAGCCGTGGTGGAAGGCTCGCCCCAATCTAGCGCGCCGGGCCCTGTTGAGGCCATGCAGGCTTCTTACGACGAAGGTGTCACGGACGAATTCGTCGTTCCCGTCGCTTTCGACGAGCGCGGCGTGCAGGAAGGCGATGCCGTCATCTTCTTCAACTTCAGGCCCGACCGCGCACGCGAGCTCACACGCGCGATCGTCGACGAGTCGTTTGACGGGTTCGACCGCGGTTCGCATCCGCGCGTGAACTTCGTCTGCTTGACCGAATACGATCCGGACATCGCCGCCCCCGTGGCGTTCCCCAAGACATTCCCGGAAGATGTGCTGGCAGATGTGCTGGCCAAAGCGAACTTGCGCCAGTACCACATCGCCGAAACTGAAAAGTACGCCCATGTCACGTTCTTCCTTAACGGCGGTAGGGAAGAGCCGAAAGTGGGCGAGCAGCGCAGCCTCATTCCCAGTCCGAAAGTTGCCACGTACGACTTGCAGCCCGAAATGAGCGAGCCTGCCGTTGCGCAGACGCTTGCGGACGCCATCGACAACGACGAGGCGGACGTCTACATCGTGAACTTCGCGAACCCCGACATGGTCGGCCACACCGGCGTCGTGCCGGCCGCCGTTGCGGCCGTCGAGGCCGTTGACGCGGGCGTTGCACGGGTGCTCGACGCCATCAAGCGCAAGGGTGGCGTTGCGTTTATCACGGCAGACCACGGTAATTGCGACAAGATGATTGCGGACGATGGTACGCCCCATACCGCTCATACCACGGCGCCTGTTCCGTTCATTTTGGTGGATGCCGCGCAAACCGGCCGTCATCTAGGCGACGAAGAGGGCGCTTTGTGCGATATCGCGCCGACGCTGCTCGATGTGATGGGACTTGCGGCCCCGCAGGCGATGACGGGCCGAAGCCTGCTCGCCTAGCTTGAGCTGCTGGATTAGTCTGAGCGGAGTATGTTCCGTTCGTGCATGCCCGCAGGGGTTCTTGCCCCCGCGGGCTGCTTTAGCTATACTTCAAGACTTGCATACGTAGTTTTCGAGTGAAAGTGGCAATACGTGAGTCCTCTTTTGATCATCCTCATCGCCTTGCTGGTTATTTCCGGCCTGGGCCTCATCATCTTCATTCTGCTGCATTCGGGCAAGGGTACGGGTATTTCCGACATGATCGCAAGCTCTGTGTACTCGTCTCAAACGGGCACCAGCATCGTTGAGAAGAACCTCGACCGTATCACCATCATCTTCGCAGTGGTGTTCCTGCTGTCGCTTATCGCGCTGATGATCGTGTATCCTTCGGGCTCCATTGCCACGCGCTAAATTTTTTTAAAATTGGGGCTTGGCAGACGGTAAACGTTCCGTTATAGTAAATGTCGTTGCTTTTCAAGCAATCTTTTGTCGGAGTGGTGGAACGGCAGACACGCAAGCTTGAGGTGCTTGTGCCCATTACTCGGGTGTGCGGGTTCAAATCCCGCCTCCGACACCAAATGTTCAGAGACGGCCGAAAGGCCGTCTCTTTTTGTATTGCAAGAATCTTCGCTATTGTTCAGAATCCGTTTCGGCGGCTTTTTGCATCGCTTGCTATTCGTTGCGCTTTATCCCGGTTGATAAAGCTGATGGTACCCATTCGACATTTTTTTGCTTGTCTATAAAGCTGGAAACATCTTGCGAATGCCGTTTCCCAATTGAGCGAATGAGGGAAGCGGGCGCCACGCGATAAGAGGCGCGGTTGACGATCGCCTTGGTTGGATGTCGATACTATATTTTGCGAAGGCCTTGTCAGCGATTCCTGCTTCCATCAAAGATGATGCTCGGAATGTCGGTGCCCCTTGCCTTCTGTGCCGAAATGACTCTGCTTTCGTTTGCTTTGAATAGCTATGCTGCATAGGAAACGAACGCTGACCTGGTATTTCTTGAAAATGTTGGTATCTGTTGCAAAAAAAGTTCCAACTTTTTCAAAAAAGGGGGTTGCCAGAATCTCTCATTCCGGTATTATATCTCCTTGCCGACGCGCCCGAGGCGCTGAAGCGAACCACTGGATGTGGGCGTTTAGCTCAGGGGGAGAGCGCTTCCCTGACACGGAAGAGGTCACAAGTTCAAATCTTGTAACGCCCACCATGCAATTGCAAGCCAGAGGAAATTATTTACCCTCTGGCTTTTATATTGCAAGGAAGTCCTCTTGAAAAGAAATTTTCAAATTGGGACTTGCATCCATTCGGAAGTTGAGTTATCATACTTCCTCGCGATGCGGACATGGCTCAGCTGGTAGAGCATCACCTTGCCAAGGTGAGGGTCGCGGGTTCGAATCCCGTTGTCCGCTCCATTGTCTTAGCTGGGCTGGTCAGGAAACTGGCCAGCTCTTAATAAGA
>NZ_CDRSTZ010000046.1:0-16885 GCF_977052095.1 Senegalimassilia sp. | reverse complement strand
GGATGATGTAACGGTTCGGGTGCGCACGCTCCCAGCTGGGCGTCGTGTTCGTGGAATAGCGCGAATGCACCAGCGCCAGCGACGTTTCCACCGCGGCGTCGTTCAGGTCGATGAAGAAGCGGCGCATCTGCGTGGCCACCAGCATGCCCTTGTACACGATGGTGCGGCTGGACATGGAGCACACGTAGAAGATCTTGCCCGCAAGCGCCGGGCTGGCGTCCGCGGCGCGCTCGATGGTGCGGCGGCACACGTACAGCTTGCGCTCGAAGTCCTGACCTGCGTCAACGTCTGCCGGGCGGCGCAGGAACGCCTGCATGATGGTGGGCATGCACGCCTGCGCGGTTTGCCCCAGGTCATGCGGATCCACCGGCACCTCGCGCCAGAACATCAGCGGGATGCCGCACTTCGCGCACCCCTCCTCGAACACGCGCTTCGCATCGCGGACGCCCGTGGGGTCGTCGTGTGGGAAGAACAGCATGGCCACGCCGTAATCGCCCTCGTCGGGCAAAAGCTGGCCTTCCTTCTGGGCTTCCTTGCGAAAGAAGCGGTGCGGAATCTGGAACAGCACGCCCGCGCCGTCGCCGGTGTTGCGCTCCAGGCCCGTGCCGCCGCGGTGCTCCAGGTTCACCAGCACCGACAGCGCGTCATCGAGCATGGCATGACTGCGCACGCCCTTGAGGTGCGCCAGCGCGCCGATGCCGCACGCATCGTGCTCGTAGGAGCTGCGGTACAGGCCCCTCTCACGGCAAGTAGCGGCCTTCACCGCCGCGCCACGCGCCTGACCAGGGATAACATTCGCGCATTGCGCGCCAATGCCAGCAGCAGCCGCACCGGTTCGGCGGGCGTCTACGGCGGTTTCGGTAAGTTCAGCGTTCATATGCGGTCCTTCGTCTGCAATCTCACGACCGCCCGAACGTCAGGACGGCCCGCTCACTATGGTGCAGGCCACGTGTTACAGGACCGTTTCCGCCCCGCCGCTTAACCAGCCGGAAACAGAAACGTTCGCGTTCCGAAACATGGGGAAACAAATGGTGTTCTCGACCCACCTCCCGCGCAACACCGCACGACACCGGAAGCGCCACGCCAGCGCCACCGCTCGCCCGCCGTCTCGATATCCCTCAAACGCGAATATTGACACAATTACGCACCGTTTTATCATGAGTTTCGGCTGAGGCTTCAAGGCTTGACGAGTGCCCTTACGAAGCCATTTCTGCTCAGCTTCCGGCGCCTTTGCGCGCCAGTTTCTTCGCCGCTCCCAGCGCGGCACATCTCTACTTTCAAACAAACGAATACAACAGAAACGAGGGATTCATGGCAACAGAAACCAAGGATGTCACCTGCGGTTTTTGCCAAGGTGGCTGCCAAGTTACCATCACGCTTGAGGATGGCGTGCTCACCGCCGTTAAGCCGAACAGCCAATCGCCGCGCGCTCGCCTGTGCCCGCGCGGCGCGCTGGTACCGAAATTCATTTATGGCGAACAACGTGTGAAAACGCCCCTTATTCGCAACGGCGTCCGCGGCATGGGCGAGCTGCGCGAAGCAACATGGGATGAGGCGCTTGACCATGCCGCGAATCTCATCAAAGAAGCAACGCAACGCCACGGCGCCCGCGCCATGGCATCATATTTCGGCCGCGGCGTGCTGTTCAGCCCGGTCATGGGCATGTCGTCGGGACCTGAAGCATTCCTGCGCAACATCGGCTCGCCGAACGACTGCAACTGCGGCTCAATCTGCAACCTGGTATCAAGCACCATTGCTCCGGCGCTCACGCTTGGCGTGCCGACGATGAAGCAGATTCAAGACGTTCCCAACAGCGACCTCGTCATCTCATGGGGCAAAAACTCCGCTACCGATGATGGCCCCCAGGTCATGCTCGCGCAGATTCAACAAGCGCAGGCGCGCGGCGCAAAACTCATCGTCATCGACCCGCGCCTTGAGGGCTTGGGGCAGATCGCGGACTGGTGGATTCCCATTCTGCCCGGTACCGACGGCGCGCTGGCGCTTGCCATGTGCAAAATCATCGTGGAAGAAAACCGCTACGACACCGAATTTGTGCGCAACTGGACACAAGGCTTCGAAGAGTTCGCCGCCTACCTGGCAACGCTTGAGCTCGAAAAGCTCGGCACCATCTGCGGCGTCCCCGTTGCCGATATTCGTAAGCTCACCGATGAGTTCTGCGGCACGCAGAAGGCATCGCTGGTGTCCTATACCGGCCTGGAATACGCCTTGTCGGCCGTGCAAAACATTCGCGCGCAATACGTGCTGTGGGCCATCACCGGAAAGCTCGACGTCGAAGGCGGCATCTACCTAAACGCTTGGGGCCAGCCGACGCAACCCGTTCACCCTGTTCCCGAAGAGAACACGCCTTTAGGCGCAGCGAAATACCCGCTGTACTTCGGACTTGCAGGCATGGCGCTATTCGGGCAGTTCCCGCACGCCGTGCTTGACGACGACCCCTACCCCGTACGCGGTCTTCTTGTCGTAGGCGGATCGCCTGCGGTTTCGTTCCCTGACAGCAATACGTGGCGCGCTGCTTACGAACGCCTGGAATGTCTGATCGTAGTCGACCGCTTCTATAGCGAAGAGATGCGCTACGCCGATGTAGTGCTGCCGGCCAAAACGCTCTATGAAATGATTCGCGTGCAACCCACCCCCGAGGGGCCCGTGCTCACCAATCCCGCTATCGAAACCATAGGCCAAGCACGCGACGAATCGATAATCTTAGGCCAGCTAGCCGACCGCCTTGGCTTCGGCGACAAATACCCCCGCAACGAAGACGAACTGCGTTCGTGGCTTGTTGCCGCGCAACGCCCATTCGTGGCACCGCTCAAAGCAGCAACGCCACCGGCGCGCGCATACAAGAAATACGCAACCGGTCAGCTTCGCGCGGACGGGAAACCTGGCTTCCCCACGCCGTCAGGCAAGTTTGAAATCCGCTCGACCACGCTTGAGCAATTTGGCTATACGCCCTATCCGCATTTTGAAGATGTGCGCGACCTGCCGGGCTTCGGCGCTGATGAGTGGCCGCTGCTAATGACCACCGGTGCACGCAGCAATAAACGCATGGGCGGCTTAGGCGCGAACCTTGCCCCCATCGGAGAAGGCATCGACCCGAAACCGCTTGTTGACATAAACGAGGCCGATGCCTCAACAGCGGGAATCGCAGACGGCGATGCTATTGTAGTCGAAACGCCGTTTGGCCAGGCGCCCTTCTACGCGCACATCGGCGGCGCTGCCCAAGGCGCCATCCACGTCCCGCACGGCGGCGGCAGCACCTACATGCCGCAGCCGTGGCGCGAAGGCAACGCGAACTGTCTCACCAGCCTGGAATTCTGCGACAGCATCGCCGGCTTCCCCATGTTGAAATCCGTCCCCTGTAGAATTCGCAAGGCATAGCAACCCCCATAAACCACGCAGGCTGAACAGCAAAGCGGGCCATCGGTACATAGCCGATGGCCCGCTGCTTTTACGCTATCCATATCGCCAAGTCAAGCGTTCGCCAGTACGCTTTCGAAGTGTTCGCAGACAACCTTCGATGCAACACCAGGCAATTAAGGGAGCAAAGCGCCTACCGCAAGCTTTCGCACATCTCGTTAAAGGTCAGCAGCCCCATATCGCCGCGCTGCGCAGCATATTCCCGGCAACCTGACGTGAAGCCCGACTTCGAGAACAACACGTAGCGCTTGGTCCCGTAGCGGAACAGTTCGCTTCTGAACACCAACTTTTCGGCAACATCCGCACCCGTAGGCTCGTTGCGCCACTTGCATTCCGCGAACAGGGCGTTGCCTTCATCGTCGTCGACAACGATGTCGATTTCCTCCTGCGACTTCGTCCTGTTGTCGTTGCCCCACCAGCGGCCCATGTTCACCGGCAGCACATCGCACCGCCCCACCTTCGCCTGCGCATACAGATACTGCATGCATACATCCTCGAACACGCCTCCCATGAAATCGGCAATGTGCGGCTCCATCCGCTCGTAGACGACATCTGCCATCCCGTTCGCGATCAGCGACATATAGCGCGGCACGAACCGATACCAGAAACGGAACATCGAATCTGCAAGCGCGTAAATCGACTTCCTACTCGATGCCTCTTTAAACGGCGCCTCGCGCTTCACGATTCCCAAGCTTTCAAGCTTGCGCAAGTACGTGCGCGTGTTGCTTTCGGGAATCTTTGCGGTTGTCGCAATCTCGTTCAAACGAGATTTTCCCGATGCGATGGCCTGGATAATCGCATCGTACTGCTCGGGCGAACGGCATTCTTGCAGCAACAGGTTCCCCGGCTCTTCGAACAGGTAGCCATCCGGCGACAAGAACAACTTCTTGATGCTATCGCGCACGCTGTCGCGCGGATCGATCTTCTCGACATAAGCAGGAATACCGCCAGTGCAACCATACAGCACCGCCGCATTTTCCGGATTCATGCCCGGCCAGCAGAACAATGTCGTGAAGAAGTCGAATGGCTCAACCTTCAACTGTGCTGTACGTCTTCCGTACAACGGGCTTTCATACCCAAGAACCTGCTCTTCCATGAACGAAAGCGACGACCCGCACAACACGAGCATCAACTTCGTACCGTCCTTGAGCATATGATCGATCTTATCTTGCAAAAGCGAAGAAATCTCGGGGAACGAGTACGCCAAATAGGGGTACTCGTCGATAACGAACACCAGGCGCTCATCCCGAGACAATCGAGCAAGCGCATCGATGGCCTCGTCGAACGAGCCAAACGACCCCATGGGGGCACCAGCGGCAAATGCGGTGATTGCATCGCTAGCCAACGCAAGGTTCGCTTCGGCATTCGTGCGGCGAGCCTGCACGTAGATAGCGCGCTTATCCTTCACGAATTCGGAAATCAGACGAGTTTTGCCGACACGACGCCTTCCGTAAATGACGGGCATCTCGAATGAGCCCGAATCATGCAACCTGTTCAACACCCCAAGTTCGTGCTCGCGTCCTACGAACATGCTCGGCCCCTTTCTTATAGCTACATATATTATAGCAACGTATAATATATGTAGCTATAAGAAATAGTTTCGCTACGATGCGTCAGGCAGGCAAAGGACCACACCATCCGCTAGCCAATCACGAAGAGCATGGCTCTTACCCCCGAAATGAAAGCACCGTCGTCGATTTCGATGCCAATATGCTGCGAAATCGACGACGGCACATCAGAAATACCAGAGCACACGCCTACCCCCGAAACACGGCCCTTACCAGGTATTCCACGTTGCCTTGGGTGCCGGTGATGGGGCTTTCCACCACGCCGGTGGGCGTGAAGCCCGCCGCATCAAGCGCATCGCGCACCTCTTGCACGGTGCGTTGGCGCACGGACTCATCGCGCACGATGCCGTGATCGGTTTCGTCGTGCTGGCTTTCGAACTGGGGCTTCACCAGGCCTATGAAGATAGTGCCCGCGGAAGCGAAGCGCGCAAACACCGGCGCCAATGCCGCTAAACCGATGAAGCTCAAGTCCGCCACCAGCACATCGAACGGCGCGCCCAGCTCGGCCGGGTCGGCCAGCTTGATGTTCGTACGCTCGAACACCGTCACGCGCGAATCCTGGCGCAGCTTCCACGCCAACTGCCCATAGTTCACGTCCACGCACGCCACGCTTGCCGCGCCCGCCTGCAACAGGCAGTCGGAAAACCCGCCCGTTGAGCTGCCGATATCCATGCAGCGCATGCCCGAAACATCCTGTTCGAACGCATCAAGCGCACCCTGCAGCTTATGTCCGCCGCGCGACACGAACTGTTTTCGGCCCTTCACCACGATGTCGGCATCTGGCGCCACCTTGATGGCAGCGCTGGTGACGTACACGTCGTCAACCTTCACCTCGTGCGCCAAAACGGCACGCAAAACGGTGCCGACGTCAGGGAACGTGCCCTGCTCCACCAGCAACTCGTCCAACCGAATCTTTTTCGCTTTCTTAACCATGCCGCCCATTATAGCGAAAGCCACCAGCCAAAGCCGACCCAAACGGACGCCCGAACGTACGCCCAGCAGCTCAGCACTAGCACAAGACGTCCAACGGAAAGATGCTCGGCCCAGTTCGACGACCAGTCAAATGACCTTGGCCACCCTGCGCACACAGCCGCATCGATATTCCCAAAAGGCAAAAAGGCGCCGCCGGCTCAAAACCGGCGGCGCCTTCGTTTGGCGTTCCCTATTTGCGCGCTATTCCTGCGGGAGCAGCAGCTGGGCAATCTGCACGGCGTTCAGTGCGGCGCCCTTGCGAATCTGGTCGGCAACTACCCACATGGCCAGGCCGTGCTTGACCGTGGGGTCGCGGCGGATGCGGCCGACGTACGTGTCGTTCGTGCCGGCAAGCAGGCCCGGCATGGGGTACACGTTGTTCGCAGGGTCGTCCATAACGGTGACGCCCGGCGCGGCGGCCAGCGCCTCGCGAGCATCCGCGGGCGGCACGTCGCCGACGAACTCGACGTTGATGGACTCGCCGTGGCAGCGCAGCACGGGCACGCGCACGCAGGTGGCGGCAACCTGAATGTTGTCGTCGCCCATGATCTTCTTCGTTTCCACGACCATCTTCCACTCTTCCTTCGTGGAATCATCGTCCAGGAACACGTCGATGTGCGGGATGGTGTTGAACGCGATGCGATGCGCAAACGCGCTGATGGTCAGCTCGTCCTCGGGCTTACCGTCCAGGAACTCGCGCGTCTGGTCGTACAGCTCGGCCATGGCCGGCGCACCGGCGCCGGATGCGGCCTGGTACGTGGACACCACCACGCGGCTGATGCGCGCCAGGTTGTACAGCGGCTTTAGGGCCACCACCATCTGGATGGTGGAGCAGTTCGGGTTGGCGATAACGCCGTTGTGCCAGCTCACGTCGCCGGGGTTCACCTCGGGCACCACCAGCGGCACGTCCTCTTCCATGCGGAACGCGCTGGAGTTGTCGATCATGACGGCGCCGTGGGCCACCACGGCCTCGCGCATGGCCTTCGACACGGAAGCGCCAGCGGAGAACAGCGCGATGTCAACGCCCTCGAACGAATCAGGCGTCATTTCCTGCACGGTCAGCTCGCCCGCAGGCACCTGGCCGCAGCCCTCGAACGGAAGCTTCTTACCGGCAGAACGAGCGGAAGCCAGCGCGATAACCTTCGACGCAGGAAAATCCAGGTCATGAAGCACCTTCAGAAACTCGTTGCCCACAGCGCCCGTAGCACCGCAAACCGCAACCACCGGATGAGCCGGCATTACCTTCGTCCAAGCCATAAGTTCTCCTATCGTCCCTTATTCATTTTGGCGGCGATTTCTTCCGCGGACAGCTGGGTTTCCTCGAACACGCTGTCGGAGTCCAAGCCAAACGCCGTGTGTAGGCAACGCACGGCCTGCGCGGTTTGCGCGCCGTCCACCACGACGGACAGGCGAATGGGCGACGTGGAAATAGCCAGGATGTTGATGTTGTTCTCACCGAGCGTTTGGAACGCCTTCGCGGCGATGCCCGGGCTCGACTTCATGCCGGTGCCAACCAGGCTGACCTTCGCGATGTCCTCGTCCACCACGCACTCGCGCGCGTTGATGTCGGGCAGGATGCGCTCCACCGTTTCGCAGGCGCGCTTCTTGTCGGCGCCGGGGCACGTGAAGCTGATGTCGGTGATGCCGTCTTCGGACACGTTCTGGATGATCATGTCCACGCTCACCTGGTTGCCCGCCAGCGCGCTGAACAGCTTCGCTGCCACGCCGGACATGTCGGGCACGCCGCGGATGGTCACCTTCACTTCCGAGGTGTCGTGTGCGATGCCGGTGATGACAGCTTCCTCCATCATGTCGGTTTCCTCCTTGACGTAGGTGCCCTCGGCGTCGGAAAACGCCGAACGGGAATGGATGACCACGTGGTACTTGCGGGCGAACTCGACGGCGCGCATCTGCAGCACGCCGGCGCCGGAGCCGGAAAGCTCCAGCATGTCATCGTAGTTGATGACGTCGAGCTTCTTCGCGCGCGGGCAAATGCGCGGGTCGGCGGTATACACGCCGTCCACGTCGGAATAAATCTCGCACACGTCGGCGTTCAGACCGTGCGCCACGGCAACGGCCGTGGTGTCCGAGCCGCCGCGGCCAAGCGTGGTGATGTCGCCCTCGGCGTCGACGCCTTGGAAGCCCGCCACCACGGCGATGGCGCCGCGCTCAAGCGCATCGCGCACGCGCTCGCTGTGCACCATGACGATCTTCGCCTTGTTGTGAATCTTGTCGGTTTCGATGCCGGCTTGACGGCCGGTGAAGCTCATGGCCTTGTAGCCGCGCGCTTCGATGGCCATGGCCAGAAGCGACATGGACACCTGCTCGCCCGTAGACAGTAGACGGTCCATCTCGCGCGCCGGCGGATTGTCGTTGAGCGCGGCAGCCAGGCCCACCAGCTCGTCGGTGGTTTTGCCCATGGCAGACACCACGGCCACCACGTCGTGGCCGGCCTGCTTCTTCGCGATCAGCTTCTTCGCAACCATTTGGATGCGCTCGGGGCTTGCAACGGACGTGCCCCCGAATTTGCATACGATAAGCGACATGCGTTTCCTCTTTGGACGGTTATCAGTCGTTTGTCACTATAGCAAACAACCCCGCATCCACCTTGTTGAACAGTGGTTACGAGGTTGTTTTTTCACAGCGAACGTACGCGTTAGCCAACGGTTCGCGCCGCGGTCGAACACGCATGGCGCACGCAGGCGCATCAAGTGTCTGAAACGCAGTGGCCTGCAGGGCTTTTCGCGCCCGAGCGCAAGCCCGCAAGCGCCGCCTGCGCCGCGCTACGAGAACAGCACGAACGTGACCAAGAATGCCGCCGACACGATCCACATAAGCGGCTTGATGTCGCGCCAATGGCCCTGCGTGACCTTCACCACCACGTACGTGATGAAGCCGAAGCCGATGCCGTTGGTGATGGAGTACGTGAACGGGATGCCCATGATGGTGACGAACGCCGGGATGGCGGCCTCAAGGCTGCCCCAGTCGATCTTGCCGATGTCGCTCATCATAAGGTAGCCCACGATCACCAGCGCGCCGCACGTGGCCGAGCTGGACACCATGCCGATGACGGGAGCCAGGAAAGCGCACACGAAAAACGCCAGCGCCACCACCAGGTTCGACACGCCCGTGCGCGCGCCCGCCGCCGCGCCCGACGTGGACTCGGCAAACGACGTAATGGAGCTTGCGCCTGCGAAGCCGCCGACAATGGCGCCCACGGAGTCTACCAGCAGAATCTCGCGCGTGTTCTTCACGTTGCCGTCCTCATCGACGAAGTCGCCCTGCTGGCCAACGGCCATCATGGTGCCCATGGTGTCGAAGAAGTCGCTCATGAGCAGGCTGAACACGAACATAAGCAGCACGGGCTGCACAAACACCTGCGCAATGGCAATGCCGCCGCCGTCGGGCAGCTGCTGGAACGGTGCGCACAGCGCGCTGAAGTCGGGAATGAAGTCGAATTCGGTGGGCAGCGCCGTGACGCCAAGCGGAATGCCCACGACGGTGGCCACGATGATGGAGATGAGCAGGCCGCCTTTCGTGCCGCGCACCGTCAATATGATGGCAAGCGCAATGGACACGATGGCCACGATGGCCTCGGGCGACGTCAAGCTGCCCATGGTGATAAGCGTGGAGGAATCGGCCGCCAGGATGCCGCCGCCCTTCAGGCCGATGAACGCCACGAACAGGCCGATGCCGATGCCGATGGCCTGGCGCAACGCCACGGGAATGGCGTCCATAACCGCTTCGCGCAAGCCCATGAGCACGAGCACCATGATGATGACGCCTTCCAGGAACACCACGCCCATGGCAATGCGCCAGTCAAGCCCCATCGAACCGCACAGCGTGTAGGCCACGATGGCGTTGATGCCCATGCCCGACGCCAGCGCGATAGGCCGGTTCGCGATAAGGCCCATGGCCGCCGTCATGATAGCCGCGCCGAAGCACGTGGCGGTAAGCGCCGCGTTGAACGGGATGCCCGCCGCCTCCATCATGGCAGGGTTCACCGCCACGATGTATGCCATGGTCAGGAAGGTGGTAAGGCCCGCCATCACTTCCGTGCCCAGCGAGCTGCCGCGCTCGCTTACCTTGAAGAAACGCTCGATAACCGCTTCCATGCCGCCCCTTCTCCTCATGCCCGTCCGCATCCGGGCAGGATGCGGCGCGCCCGTTGCGGCCGCATGGCCCGCGCCCGCATTTCCGTTAGCGTTCACTTGCGCGCTCGGGCACCCCGCAGGATGCGCGACCGCGCGAAAAAACGCACCTTGCAGAGTATCACACGCAGCATACGCCGCGCGATAGCGCGGCGCGCAAGCGTGGCGAACGCAAGCGCGAACAAGACCGGTTCGCACAGCAGCAGGCGGACAATGAGACGAGCAGCCCATCCGGAAGCAACGCCAGCCCCACCCCGCCTCGCCCTACCCGCCCCCAAACGCAAAGCGAGGGGCAGGCCGCCTGGCCCGCCCCTCGCCGGGAAATGCAATTCGCTGTTTGCCGCTACACGTTCTTCAGCATGATGGTGCTCATGACGTCGGACGCGCGCTCGCACGCATCGCAGCATGCCTCCATGCTGTCGAACAGCTTCGACCACACCAGCACGCGCATGGGATTCTCGCGATCCTCCACGTGCAGCTGGCGGATGACCTTGATGTAAAGCTGGTCGGCCTGCTCTTCGTGGTCGTGCACCTTCACGATCAGGCTTTTGAAGTTCTTCGACTTCTTGAAGTTGCGGAAGTCGCACATGGCGTCGTCAAGCGCCTCGCAGCTGCCCTTGATGAGCTTCGCGAACTCGATGGCCTGCGGATGCATGAAGTGGATGTCGTACATATAGAAGTGCTGCATGACGTCTTCGATGTCGTCGACGATATCGTCGAGCGCTTGCGACATCTCGATGATGTCCTCACGGTCGACCGGCGTGATGAAGTCGGTGGCAACCGTCTTGAAGATCTCGTGGTTGATGAGGTCGCCCTCGTGCTCAAGCTCGTGCGCCTTCTGCATGTTGTCATGCAACGCGGACGCTTCCGTGAACTGTTCGATCGTTTCGACCAGCAGCTTAGCCTCAGCCACGGCCAGCTTCGAGTGCTTCTCGAACGCGTCAAAATAATCGAACTTGTGCTTCTTACCCATTGGGTCTCCTTTTGAGAACAAGTGCACTGCACGCTTCCACACGCGGGTTCCCAGTGTAACGCATGTTGACGTGGGGAAAACGCGAAATCGACCGCTTGCCCACGATTCACGACATCCGTAAACATCCCGTAATCTTAAGCGGGCGCTCAATGCAACGAACGGCGCATTGACGTTGGGTTTCACGCGCGGGCAGCATGCACGGCGCCCGCCGGGGCGCCCTTACGTTT
This sequence comes from Senegalimassilia sp., assembly GCF_977052095.1. NCBI lineage: Bacteria > Bacillati > Actinomycetota > Coriobacteriia > Coriobacteriales > Coriobacteriaceae > Senegalimassilia > Senegalimassilia sp. Next base: position 5,559 of record NZ_CDRSTZ010000046.1, on the reverse strand, counting down.
CGCTTTCGGGGCGCGTGGGCTGGTCGTCGCTTTCGGGATAGTAGACGTTCTCGCCATCGGTGCTGGTGACGCCGCTTGGCACGCTAACGGCGGCCATGCTGCCCGTATTCGAGGGGCTGCCGGAAGAAATCGGCGGCATGCTGCCCGTCACGCCCTTCGCCGTTACCGGCGGAATCTTGCCCGTCAGGCCCGTCGTCTGCGCCGCGCGGCTGGGACGACGGTGCGTGCGCACGCGCGACACCACGTGCTTGACGGGCTTGGCCACTGCTTGCGTGACGGCATCGGAGTAGTCGCGCGCCGGACGCGTGCGCCAGCCGAACTTCAGCGCCGCATAGCGAATACCCAGCACCAGCACCACGCACGTGATGGCCGCGTATTGGTCGAACAGGTGGTTCTGCTTCATAAGCGCGAACGCCAGCGCGCCGATAAGCGCCGCCGACACGTACACCGTGCCCGCCTGAAACGCCTCGGGCTCGCGGTTCATGCAGATGTCGCGCACGATACCGCCGCCGTTTGCCGTGATGGTGCCCAGGATAACGGCCGGCACGATGTCAAGCCCGGCCGACAGCGCCTTGCCCGTGCCGATAACGGCCCACAGCGCCACCGACAGGTTGTCCAGGAAGTCCACAAACGGGTCGAAGTACGTGATGAGCTTGCCGAAATAGAACACCGCCACGCCCGTGATGACGCATGCGATGATCAGATTCGGCTTCTGAAATGCGTAAATGCCGTAATCTTGCAGCAGGACGTCGCGCATGATGCCGCCCGCCAAGCCAACGACGATGGCAATGCAGCACACGCCGAAGATGTCGTAGCGGGCGCGCACGGCGCTTAACGCCCCGAACACGGCGCCGGCGATGGTAGCGGCAAGCTCGAGCCAATACGGGATAGCCAGAGCGGTTTCAAGCATGAAAGCCCTTTCGCCTTACTCGCGTTTACGGAAAGCTTCTGGCAGCGAAGCTAGTCGACCGCCAGGACCTGCGCCTGCGTAGGCTTGCCGGAAAAGTCCAGCTCACCGGTCAGTTCGCGCGTTTTCTCCACGGTATAGCCGGGCTGGTCGAACGCGGCGATAAGCGTTTTGGCCTTGCCCTGCGCCTGCTCGAACAGATCCCAGAAGCTGGTGGTGCGCACATCGCCGGTGAACGGGTTCGTCCAGGGGGCGCGCTCGTGGTTGGCGAACACGCTTTCGGTCGACTCGATGGCGCGGTGGCTCATGGATTGATAGAACGAATGCGGGCGCATCACGCGCTCCACGCGGCCGATGACATCGCGCTTCATGCCCGATGGCGAATAGAACAGCGCCTGCACGCGGCGGAAGCACCGCACGGACAGGTCGAACAGGTTCGACGGCACGATTTCGCCGTACACGTTCAGAGCCACATAGGCGTACATCTTCGACACGGCGCGCAGCACGAACGGGCTGGCGTGCAGAATCTCGCGCGAGGGGTTGAACGTGGCGATGGTGTCGCCGCGCTTGGTGAACAGCACCATCTCGTCGAATTCGCTTTCGATGACGCCGTGCACCTCGCTGCCGTCGTCACGCGTCAGGCCGGGCTCGCCGGCATCGCACAGGGCGTATTCGTTGCAGTACACCAGCGGGTGCATGGTGGAATCAAGCGCATAGTGGCACAGAAAGCCCAGCGCATAGGCGCGGCCAACGGCCTGCTCTTCCTCGTCAAGCACATCAAGCGATTCCTTGAACGCGGCCAAAAGCTCGGCGGGTTTCGACGAATGCATGGTGTTGCCCAGCTTGTGGTACTGGGTGATGCGCAGGCTTGCCACAGCGTAGAACAGCGGGTCGGGGCCCTGGTTTCCCAGCAAGAACGCGTCGGCTTCGTCGCGCGAGCCGCCAATGGTCTGAAACAGGCAATCGTAGACGTCGCGGCCGAAGAAATCGTGGGTGATGATCGCAGGCATTCCGTGTCCCCGTTTCTCGTGTGTCTGACATTCATTTTACGTGGATGATTATAGCCATCATATACAATGAGGTGCGCGTCGCGCCGCGGCGTTTAACGGACATGCACAAATCGGCGAAAGCCGACGCTGCTTCGCCGCCGCCTTCGCTTCGGTGCGCAAAGCGTGCAGCAAGAATAAGGAGCAACCATGGGATTCGGCCTTCGCAGCCTGTCGAAACGCGAGCGCAGCTGGGTGCTGTACGACGTGGGCAATTCCGCTTACGTTATGCTGTCGGCCACGTTGATTCCCATCTATTTCGCCGCCATTGCCGACCCGGGCTCTTCTGCGGTGGTGGCCTGGGGCTATGCAACCACCGTGGCCTCGCTGGTGCTGGCGCTGCTTATGCCGTTTTTAGGCAGCTTGGCCGACCTGAAGGGCAACAAGAAGAAGTTTTTGGCTGGCACCATCGGCACCGGCGCCGTGTCGCTTGCCGTTATGGGCGTACCCGACGACGCCATGGTGTTTTTGGTGCTGTACGTGTTCTCGTCGGTGATGCTGAACGCGTCCATGGTGTTTTACGATGCGTTTTTGGTGGACGCCACCGAGCAAGACCGCTACGACGAGGTGTCGTCGCAGGGCTATGCGTGGGGCTACATCGGGTCGTGCATCCCGTTCATCGCGTGCCTGGTCATCGTGCTGTTCGGCAGCTCGGTGGGCATCAACCAGCTTGACGGCATCCGCATCTCGTTTGTGATCACGGCCGCGTGGTGGGTGGCGTTTTCCGTGCCCATCTGGCGCGATGTGCACCAAACGCACTTCAAGCCGCGCGAGTCTCACCTGTTCCGCCGCACGCTCGCGGGCCTGGTGGGCACGTGCAAGAAGATTGCACACGACAAGCGCCTGCTCATGTACATGCTGGCGTTCTTCTTCTACATCGACGGCGTGCACACCATCATCACCATGTCCACCAGCTACGGCACCGATCTTGGCATCGATTCCACGCAGCTGGTGCTGGCGCTTTTGCTGACGCAGTTCGTGGCGTTTCCCTCCGCCATTGCCTATGGCCGCTTGGCCGGGCGCTTCGGCACGAAGAAGCTGCTGCTGGTGGCCGTGTTCGCGTATTTCTGCATCACGCTGTTCGCGGCGTTCTTCCTACGCTCGGCCGCTGAGTTCTGGGTGCTGGCCGTGTGCGTGGGCCTGTTCCAAGGCGGCATCCAAGCGCTGTCGCGCAGCGAGTTCGGCAAGCTTATCCCGAAGGAGCACGCGAACGAGTACTACGGCTTCTTCGACATCTTCGGCAAGTACGCCACCATCATGGGCACGCTGCTGGTAAGCGTGTTCACCCAGGTCACAGGCTCTAGCTCTTACGGCGTGCTCAGCGTGGCCGTGCTGTTCGTCATCGGCTTCGTGCTGCTGTGGAAGATGCCCGAAGGCGAAGCGGAGTAAAGAGTGGGACAAAGGGACTGTCTCTTTGTCCCACTAAATAGAAAGCGCGAAGCGCGCCACAAATTTTCGAAGGCGCGCCACCGTCGGAAAAGATGGTGGCGCGCCGTCGGCGCTTCTTTGTGCGGGTTGAGCTTTCGCTCGACCCTACGAATTTGACCTGGGCATTTTCCCAGTTGGAAATTTTAAACATCCCAGGTCCACCAAAGTCAGCGAGGGCGTCTGTGGTGCGTCGTCTTCGCGGGTTCGCGAAGGCGTCGCGTTCTTCGGTACGCAAGCATTCGGGAATGTGCGAAGACGGCGTGCCGCAGGCGGCCACAGCGTCGAGTAAATCCGTTTGCCGGCAGGCAAACGGAACCAACTATGCGTAGAACGCGAACACTCGGCGGCGTTCGCCGGCTATGGTGGTGAGGCTGCCGTGGCCGGGGAGGACTACGGTGTCATCGGGCAGCGCGGCCAGGCGTTTGAGCGACTTGCGCATGGCCGACATGCTGCCGCCCTCGAAGTCCGTGCGGCCGATGGAACCGCAGAACAGCGTGTCGCCTGCAATAAGCACGGGCTTCGCTTCCGGATGGTCGCCGAACTGCGGGTCCAGGAACAGGCACATGCTGCCTTCCGTGTGGCCAGGCGTCATGATGACCTTCCATGGCATGTTGCCGATCTTCAGCACGTCGCCGTGGTTCACGCGATGGTCGACCGGGCACGGCTCGAACGGACGCTCCATGCGCGACACGGGCTTTTTGCCCTCGATGGTGTCGGCATCGATGGCCGATGCGATGACGGTAGCGCCCGTGCGGCGGCGCAGCTCGGCCGCGGCGCCCACGTGGTCGAAATGGCGGTGCGTCAGCACAATGGCGTCCAGCTTGCGCCCGCCAAGCGCCTCCATGATCACGTCGGGCTTGCACGACGGGTCCACCACGATGGTAGACACCCCGTCCGTTACGAAGTACACGTTGTTCTCGATAGCGCCCAGCACCACGAACGACACGTCCACGCACGTTCCCTTAACCTTATAAGCCACGTTGTTCCCCTTTCCAGAGAAGCATCAAACAGCGTACACCCGCCGTTAGTTCGACGGCGCACCCACTTTCGGCACCATGCGGCGCGCATCGAACACGCCTTCAAGCCCCTTGAGCTTGCTTAAGATGATGTCGATGTGCGTGATGTCGCTGACCTGGAACAAAAATCGCATCTCCACCATGCCATCGCGATGCGACACCGTGTTCGACGACAGCACGTTCGCGCCCATGTCGGACAGCACGCCCACCACGTCGGACAGCAAGCGCAGGCGGTCGAGCGCCTCGATGTACACCTCCACCTTGAACGACGTGTTCTTCGGCAAATCGCTTTCCCAGCGCACCTTCATGATGCGCTCGGGCTGCGCCATCAGCTCCTTGGCGTTCGGGCAGTCGCGACGATGCACCGACACGCCGCGCCCGCGCGTGACGAAGCCGATGATCTCGTCGCCCGGCACGGGGTTGCAGCAGCGCGACAGGCGCACGAGCGCGCCCTCCACGCCTTCCACCACCACGCCGTTCGAGCTTTTCGTCTGCTGCTTCTTCGGCTTGTTCACCAGCGTGAGCATTGGCGGCAGCTTGCCCGTGGTCATGGCCTCGGCGGCAAGGTTCAGCGGGTCGGGCTGTTCGTCGGTTTTCTTGCCCAACTCGGTGAGCAGGCGGTTTGCCACCGACTGTACGCTTTCCTTGCTGGTGCCGATGTTCACCAGCATGTCGTCGGCGTCTTTGTAGCCCATGTGGTCGGCCACGGTGCGCAGCGCGCGCTCCGAGCGGGCGTTCGAGATGCCCAGCCCGTGCTTGCGCATTTCGCGGCCCAGCTTGTCGCGGCCGTTCAGCAGGTCGTCAGCACGGCTGACCTTACTGAAATACGAGCGGATCTTGTTGCGCGCCGACGGCGTTTTCACGATGTTCAGCCAGTCGCGGCTGGGGCTTGCCGACTTCTGCGTAAGGATTTCCACGCGGTCGCCCAGCTGCAGCTCGTAGGCCAGCGGCACAATGGCGCCGTTGACCTTCGCGCCCACGCAGTGGTTGCCCACCTCGGTGTGGATGGCGTAGGCGAAGTCCACAGGCGTGGAGCCGGCGCGCAGGCTCATGGCCTCGCCCTTCGGCGTGAACACGAACACCTCGGTAGGCGCCAGGTCCACCTTCAGGTCCTTCAGGAACTCGCGCGAATCGTGCGTCTCGTCCTGCCAGTCCACCATCT
>NZ_CDRSTZ010000045.1:0-17087 GCF_977052095.1 Senegalimassilia sp. | reverse complement strand
TCTTCTGGTAGCTCTCGAAGTTGCCCTCGAACCAGTGCCAGTTGCCCGGGTTCTCATCGGTGCCCTCCCACGCCAGGATGTGCGTGGCAACGCGGTCGAGGAACATACGGTCGTGGCTGGTCACCACGGCGCAACCCGGGAAGCGCAGCAGCGCCTCCTCCAGGCTGGACAGCGTTTCAACGTCCAGGTCGTTGGTGGGTTCGTCGAGGAGCAGCAGGTTGCCGCCCTGCTTGAGCGTCAACGCCAGGTTCAGGCGGTTGCGCTCGCCGCCGGAGAGCACGCCCGCGGGCTTCTGCTGGTCGGAGCCCTTGAAGCCGAAGCTGGCCACGTACGCGCGGCTGGGCACCTCGGTCTCGCAGACCATCATGTAGTCCAGGCCGCCGGAAACGACTTCCCACACGTTCTTGTCGCCGTCGATGCCCGCACGACCCTGGTCGACGTAGGACACCTTCACGGTCTCGCCGAGCTTCAGGCTGCCGGAGGTGGGCTGCTCGATGCCCATGATCATCTTGAACAGAGTGGACTTGCCCACGCCGTTGGGGCCGATGACGCCGACGATGCCGTTGCGCGGCAGCTCGAAGGACAGGTCGTCCATGAGCACGCGGTCGCCGAACTGCTTGCGCAGATGCTCGACCTTGAGGACCTCGGCGCCCAGGCGCGGGCCTGCCGGGATCTGGATCTCGGTGAAGTCGAGCTTCTTGGACTGCGCTGCCTCGGCGGCCATCTGGTCGTAGCGCTCCAGACGGGCGCGGCTCTTCGCCTGACGCGCCTTCGGAGAGCTGCGGACCCACTCGAGCTCGCTTGCCAGGCGCTTCTGCAGCTTCTCATCGCGCTGCTTCTGACCCGCCATACGCGCGGCCTTGGTCTCCAGGTACGTGGAGTAGTTGCCCTTGTACGGGTACAGGCTGCCGCGGTCGACCTCGCAGATCCACTCGGCCACGTTGTCCAGGAAGTAACGGTCGTGCGTGACGGCCAGCACGGCGCCGGGGTACTTGTGCAGGAACTTCTCCAGCCACAGTACGGACTCGGCGTCCAGATGGTTGGTGGGCTCGTCGAGAAGCAGCAGGTCGGGAGCCTCGAGCAGCAGACGGCACAGGGCCACGCGACGGCGCTCGCCGCCGGAGAGCACGTTCACCGGCATGTCAGGGTCGGGGCACTGCAGCGCGTCCATGGCCTGGGACAGCTGGCTGTCCAAGTCCCAGCCGTTGGCCGCGTCGATGGCGTCTTGCAGCTTGCCCATCTCGTCCATGAGCGCGTCGAAGTCGGCGTCGGGTTCGCCCATAAGCGTGCCGATCTCGTTGAAGCGGGCGATCTTCGCCTTCACGTCGCTGAACGCCAGCTCGATGTTCTCCAGAACCGTTTTGTCCTCGTCAAGCGGGGGTTCCTGCTGCAGGATGCCCACGGTGTAGCCGGGGGTCAAGCGCGCGTCGCCGTTGCTGACCTCCTCGATGCCGGCCATGATCTTGAGCAGCGTGGACTTGCCCATGCCGTTCGGGCCCACCACGCCGATTTTCGCGCCGGGGTAGAACGACAGCGTGACGTCGTCGAGGATGACCTTGTCGCCGTGCGCTTTGCGCGCTTTGTACATTTGGTAGATGAACTCTGCCATGCGTGTTGCCTTTCTGGTCGAGCAGCTTGCGTATGGCAAAGCCAAGCCGCTCCATGCTATACTGCAGGTGCACACCAAGCCCGGGTTACTCATAGGCGGCGGGCGGGGTCGTGTGATGATTAGTTAAGCCCGGTGGCCGCCGGGTTTTTTTATTTGCGAACCCTTGGTGTGTCCGCCTATTCTATCAAGCCTTGAGCACAGCTGGCCATAGAGCAGCCCCGCTCACGGGAATAACGTGAAGCGTGAGGAATCTCATTTCAATTTGCGGTTGATAGTTCGAGAAATGCCCGAGTAACAACCTCGTGCATCAAAAACGAGGCGCATTTCGCCATTTTCGCACGCGCAACCCGCAGTCGCAGACTATGTAAGCGGCTATTCGACGAAGGGGCGCCACGGCCCCTTATTTTTTCGGCTTCTGCAACGACGCCGCTGCTGCTGCGGCCCACGTGCGCGGTACGAGGCGGCTGCCGAACACGATGGCTTTCGCCAGCACGCCCGGGCAGCACAGCAGCCGGTTGCATGCCAGCGCTCGCACAGCAGCGCGGGCCACACGCGACGCGCTGATGGTAAGACGGGCAAGCGCCGTTTCGCCTGCGTCGGCGTTATCCCAAAACGGCGTGCGAACAGGCCCGGGACACAGCGCGGTCACGTGCACGCCGTGCGGTCGCAGCTCCATGTGCAACGCGCTGGAGAACGATTGCACGAAAGCCTTCGACGCGTAGTACGTGGACATGTACGGGCCGGGCACGAACCCCGCCACGCTGGCAACGTTCAAGATGCCGCCGTGCCCGCGCGCGGCCATGTCGGGGGCGAATGCGTGGCACAGTTCCATAAGGGCGACGTCATTCGTCTGCACAAGCGCCTGCTGGCGCGCAAGGTTGCTGTGCGCGAACGGGGCGTCGTAGCCGAACCCGGCGTTGTTCACGAGCGTTTCCACCTGCAGGTTCGCCGCCCTCACTTGGGCGACCAAGACGTCGATGGCTCCCGGCTGCGCGAAGTCGGCAACGAATACGCGAACGTCGACGTCATAGCGCTCGCTCAAGTGCTTCGCCAGCTCATCGAGCCTCTCTCGGCTGCGGCCAACGATAGCCAGCGTGCCGTGATCGCGCACAAGCTCGGCACACAGCTCGCGGCCGATGCCGCCCGTTGCGCCCGTGACCAGGGCGCAAAGCACCGGCGCGCCCTGCTTGGGCAGCGCACACGCCATGCCCGTCGGGTCCGCCGGCAGCTCAGGGTGCGCGTGCAGATCGGGCGATTGCAAGCGCTCAGCCACAGACTGCGCGCCGCCATGCGCTTCCGCCGCTTTGCCCGCACGCCCCTCAGCATCTTCGCCCGCGCTTACAACGCCCATCACGTTTTCCGGCAGCACCATACGCGCCAGCTCCTTCGCATCGTCGCGCCGCTACCCTGCGGCACATTCTCTGCTGCCAGCATACCAGCCATCCGGCACAGCCGCAGGCACAGCGCGCGCCTGTTGCCTTCCCGATGGGAAAGCGCTGCCCAACGTTACCTGACCATCACCACGCAAATCGCGATGAACGCCGCCACGAGCAGGACAAACGCTGCCACCATGGCCCACACCGCCGGCCGGCCCCAGTTCACCGTCCATCCGATGCCCGAGCGCTGCGGCAAAAACAGGCTGGCGTCGTTAGGGTTGCAATACAGCATGCCCAGCTTCCAGAAGCGGTCGTCGTCGGAAAGCAGCGTGTCCGACGCCTCCATGCGAAACACGCGCGATCCCGACTGCCCATACTTGACCCCTACGATAAGGTCGCCTACGACGCAAAGCAGCGCCACGCCGACGATGACCGCCACCGCCACGCCCATGGAGACGATGCCGATCATGGCAAGCGCCATGCCAAAGCCGCAGGCAGCCGTACATGCCAAGCCCATGACCAGCAGAAACGCTGTTTGCGCGTACGCGAACATCCCGTATGCCCACGAAGAGCTTGCCGGGCGTCCCGGTTCAAGGCCCTTCTTCGATCGCAGCACCGTCCAATGGCAGAACGCGAATACGGCAGCCAAAAACACCTCCAGCGCAATCGGGAACGCCGCAACCATCGGGCTTTTCGGAACCATATCGGTGACGTTGCCCGAAACGTCCACGTGCATGGGAATTGCATCGGGCATGGAGCCGTAGCCCGCAGCAACAACCGCTGCCGTCAGCGCCACAAGCGGCACATACAGCCAGTTCCACGCAAGCGAAATCGGGCGCGGCGCCTGTTCGACCCCTTCGCCAATGGTCGCAACATGCTGCTGAGACTGCGCAACCCAGCCGCAAGCGCGCTTAAGGCCCTGGACCTTCGCGCGGTAGCGCAGGATGAGCCCGTAACCGATTGCCAGCAGGGCAAGCGAGGCGACAACCACTACCGCCAGGGACGCTTCCGCATTCCCCGTCAGGCATAACGCCAGCGCAGCAACAGTGAACAGCGCCGTTGCGGCTATCACGATGGCAACGTAGCGGTTCATGAGGCGGCGAATGCGCGGGTCGTCCCACGCCGAGGTGGGCACGGACACGGAGAACACCTCGCCGCGCGGCTGTAGGCGCGGCGTCAGCGCCATGGTCAGCCCTACAAGCGGAATGAACGCCACCAGAATCAGCATGATCGTTTGCACTTCGCTATTCGACATTTTCGACTCCCTTCTGTTGCCCTTGCGCCTTGGCCGCCCCTGTGCTTCCGTTTGAGGCCCCCTTCGCAAGGCGAAGGCGACGGGGCGCGCAAAGCGGCAAGTTTGCACCACGGCTTTTGCAAGCCATCGCGCGGATAGCGAACGACAACTTGTCGTTCTTGCTAAAACACGTCATCGATCTGGGATTTCACCAACTGCTCGAACGCTTCCCTGCCACCGCCGGCAGCCTTGAACGCCAACGCCAGGCGGCGAACGTCACGAGCGAACGGGCCGCTCTCGGCAGCGGCCGCCTCCGCAGGTTCCCGCGGCTGCGCGATGAACGCGCCTGAGCGGCCGCGCATGAGCACGAACCCCTCGTCGCGCAGCAACGCGTACGCTTTGTTCACGGTATGCAGGTTGATACCCAGGTCGCTGGCCAAGTTGCGAACGCTGGGCAGCGCGTCGCCCGGCGCAAGCTCGCCCTGCGCGATGCCGCGAACAACCTCATCGCGGATCTGCCGATACAGCGGATCGGGCAACGCCTGGTCTATACGTATGAACATGCAGCCTCCTTCCGCTGGATTCCGTTAATTGCCGCAACCTCAAGCCCGCAACAAGCGCCATCGACGGCAAGCGCTCCTGCCACAACACGCTTTCCGCGCCCGCCAGCCGCAGCAGTTCATGCAAACGTGTTGCGCAGGTCGAATTCGCTATGCACGACTTCCCGACGCCCCGATTCGAGCTGCAAAGCAATTGTTATACCTACACTATAACAGATTTCAGGCTATTGTTATAGTGCAGGTATAACAGAATGCTACAAACTCGTGTGATGTTAGGGCAGGCGAAAGGCATTTTGGACACGGCAGGCTTTCCAGGCCGTACCATACGGGTAACGAAAACACCCGCATAACCCGCAGGAGCAACCATGGACTTGCAGAACATCCCCGCCATCTACCCCGATGCCGCCGGGCAAGCGCCCGCGCCGCAACCGCAGCAGCCCGCAGCAGCCCAGGCTGCCCCCGCCGCTGCGGCACCGCAAGCCGCACCCGCCGCACCGGTTGCGCACCGCCCCATGCGCCAGGCGGGCCGTCAGCTGCGCAGCGCCGGGCAGCTGCACGACGTGGTTGAGGCGTGCCAGACGGTGCGCATTGCGTGCGCGGACGAGGAAGGCCTGTTCATCGTGCCCATGAGCTTCGGCTACGACTGGGCCGACCCCGAGGAAATCGACGCCGACGAGCCGCGACTGGCACTGTGGGTGCACTCAGCCGGCGCGGGCCGTAAAGCCGACGCGTTCGACCGTGAGCCGCGCGTGGCCATTGAGATGGACGTGCAGGACGGCGTGATTGCGGGCACGTATGCGTGCGCCTATTCGTACGCGTATCGTTCCATCATGGGCACGGGCACCATCCACCGCATCCAAGGGACCGACGCGAAGCGCTACGGGCTCACCCGCATCATGCAGCACCTTGCGCCCGAGGCGTCCGCCGGCTTCACCGACCAGGCGCTCGCCCGCACAAACATCTACTGCATCGACATCGACCACTTCACTGGCAAACAGCGCGCATAAGGACCTGGCAGCAATCGAATTCTCGCCAAAAGACACGTAGGGCCGAGGTCAGCTCGGCCCTTTCAAAACAGCGCGAAGCGCGTCACTTACTTGTCATTGCACCAGGTCAAAAGCCCTGTACAACCCGCCAACACGTCGCGATACGTGTCGTCGAAATTACCCGTGAACCACGGATCGGCCACATCGGCGGCGTGCACGCTAGCATGCGAAACCGCAGCAGCATCGTGCGCGCCCGGCAGCACGCTGCCGTCTTCGCCAACCAGCCCCGCACCCGGCACGAACGCCAGCAGGCGCACGCACTTGCCATCAGGGTCAACGCCGAAAATGCGGCGCAGATGGTGGTCGTTCTCATCATCCATGAACACAATCAGGTCCCAATTGTCGTATTCCCCGCAGCGCACCTTGCGCGCGCGATGGCGCAGCACCGGCACGCCGACCTGCTGCAACTTGCGCACCGTTCCCTGATGCGGCGGGTGCCCGATCTCGTCGTTCGTAGTAGCGGCCGAGTCAATAGCGAAATCGTCCGCGCATCCCGCGCGGTTCACCAAATCCTGCATAACGAACTGCGCCATCGTGGAGCGACAGATGTTGCCGTGGCAGATGAAAAGGATGCGGTACATGAAAGCCCTCTCAGCAAACGTATCCAAAGTGTGTCCCGAGTACTTTACCACGAGCAAAACAAGAAACCCCCAGCAACGCCGCCGACGGTGCCCGCCGTTCGCCGCCCAATCTATGATGAAGGCTGCGGGACAAAGGCTCTATTCTTTTGACTCGATTCGCAGACGACTCGTACGTTATCCCCGCATCGCCATTGACGTGGGGTTTTGCCGGTTGTGCGGCGGAAGGCTTCGGCGAAGCTGCTTTGGTGCTGGTAGCCCGTCGCCGCGGCCACTTGCGCGACGCTCAAACGTGGGTCGTCAAGCAAGCGGCATGCCAGCTCCATGCGCTTACGTGTTGCGAACGCGCCCACGGCCTCGCCCGTCTCCTGCTTGAACGTGGCGCACAGGCGTGCACGGCTGACGCCCAGCAACTCCGCCAGCTGGTCGACCGTGGGCGCATGCGCGGGATCGGCTTCCACCAAGCAGCGAACCTGCGCCGTCAAACGCACCGCATCAACGCATCCCTGCAGGTCAAACGCCCGTGCCGCCTCGTAATCCTCTACCGCTAGCAACGCGATGACGCCCTCGACCTTTTCCGCCAGCATCCGGCGCGTTTGCACCGACCCGCTGCGCACGCTCCCTACGCTGCGCAGCGCGGCGCGCACGTACGGCTCGCTGCCGCCAAGACGAACGCCGCCCGGCACCGACATCAACCCATGAGCGCGGCGCGCCACGGCACTGCCGTAACGCACGCGCATCCCGTCGAAATACCCCGGCAGCACACACGCCGCCACGGAATTGAACGAATCGCGCGGGCGCAAGCGGTTCAGGCTGCGACCCCCTTGGTCGAACACGGCGATGTTCTCTTCACGACGCAGCTGCGGAGGCGGGGTAACAGGGCACAACGGCACGCCGGCTTGCGAAATGGACGCCACGCACAAGCTGCTTGGCGACTCCTCCTCAAGCGAAAACTCGCTGGTAAGCACCACCTCATGCATAACCACCAAGCACGACTCGCTCAGTTGCAGCGCCCACAAGCTTCCCTCGCCCACGCTGTTCGCGCCACCGGCGAACACGCCGCCGTCGCGCTCGCGCGCCTGCATGCCCAGCTGCTCGACCTGCGGCTCGAAAAAGCTGCGCAGTCGCAGGTCAACCGGCAAATCGTTACCAGTTGCATGCGCTGCGTTCGCACGCTGCCCCACCGTCATGTTCGCCACCTTTCCGCACGTTTTAGGCGTTCGTCTCAAGTTTGCCAAGCCGAACCTTTTTCACTGGCTCCCATGATAAGTTTTCTGCCGATAACATAGAAGGGAGTTTTCCATGGATTCCGACGAAAAGAAATCCAAGAAGCCCGGCAGTGCGAAGGAGCCGAAGCAGCGCAGCGGCCTGGCGCGTCTGCTCGACTTCGCGGGCAAGCGCAAAGCGTTCACCTACCTGGGCTGCGCGCTTTCAGGCATATCGCAGCTGCTGAGCTTCGGGCCGTTCGTGTGCATCTGGTTCGTGGCGCGCGACCTCATCGAAGTGGCGCCGAACTGGCAAAACGCCACCAACATCGCCACATACGGCTGGGCCGCCGTCGCCTTCGCCGCCGCGTCCATCATCGTGTACTTCTACGCGCTGATGTGCACGCATCTGGCGGCGTTCCGCACGGCCGCGAACATGCGCAAGGCAACCACCGAGCACCTCATGCGCCTGCCGCTTGGGTTCTTCGACACGCACGCCACCGGCGAGCTGCGCCGCATCATCGACGGCTGCGCCGCGCAAACCGAAACGCTGCTTGCGCACATGCTGCCCGATTGCGCCGGGTCGGTGGTCATGGTGGTTGGCATGCTGGTGATGCTGTTCGCCTTCGACTGGCGCCTGGGCGTATCGTGCCTGGTGGCAGTGGTGATTTCCATCGCATGCCTTATGTCCATGATGTCCGGCAAAGGCATGGAATTCATGAAGCAGTACATGGGCGCGCTCACGAGCATGAACAAAACCGGCACGGAATATGTGCGCGGCATCCCCGTGGTGAAGGTGTTCCAGCAAACGGTGTACAGCTTCAAGGCTTTCCACGATTCCATCACCGAATATGCCGCCATGGCGCAAAACTACGCCGTGAACTTCTGCCGACCTCCGCAAGTAACGCAGCTTACGGTGCTCAACGGCCTCGTGATTTTCCTGGTGCCGACCGCCATTCTGCTGGCTCCGGGCGAAGGCGATTTCGCGCGCTTCCTTACAAACTTCGCGTTCTATGCCATCTTCAGTGCCATCATTCCCACGGCCATGACGAAGCTCATGTTCATGAGCGAGGCCGCGCAGATGGCTGGCGACGCCATGAGCGAAGTGGGCAAGCTCCTAGACACGCCCGCGCTGCCCATGCCCGCAACGCCGCGCCGGACGAACGGCACCGACATCGCCTTCGACAACGTGTCCTTCACCTACGAAGGAGCCGCCGCGCCCGCACTTGACGGCGTGACGTTTGCGGCGCCCGCCGCCTCAACGGTGGCGCTGGTGGGGCCAAGCGGATCGGGCAAGTCCACCGCCGCAAGCTTGGTGCCGCGTTTCTGGGACGTTTCCGCAGGTAGCGTGCGCATCGGCGGCACGGATGTGCGAGACATGGACCCGGCCGACCTTATGGGGCAGGTGGCGTTCGTGTTCCAGACGAACCAGCTGTTCGCGCAAAGCCTGGCCGACAACATGCGCGCCGCGCGGCCCGATGCCACGGACGCCGAGGTGCTTGCCGCCCTTTCGGCCGCGCAATGCGACGACATCGTGGCGAAGCTGCCGCAGGGCATCAACACGCAGCTTGGCACCGGAGGCGCATACCTGTCGGGCGGCGAGGTGCAGCGTGTTGCCCTGGCGCGCGCCATCCTGAAAGACGCGCCCATCGTGGTGCTTGACGAAGCCACCGCCTTCGCCGACCCCGAAAACGAGGCGCTCATCCAACGCGCGCTTGCGCACTTAGCCGCCGGACGCACCGTGCTGATGATCGCGCATCGCCTGTCCACCGTGGTTGGCGCCGACAACATCGTGGTGCTTGACGGCGGGCACGTGGCAGAACAAGGCACGCACGCGCAGCTTGTTGCCGCCGGCGGGCTGTACGCCCGCATGTGGGGCGACTACGAGCAGGCCGTTTCTTGGAAGATTGCAAGCGATGCGACGAAGACGGGCAGCGCGGCTCCGGGCGCAGCGGCCGCGAAAGGGGGTGACGCGCGATGATATTCGACAAGCTGAAGGAAACGTACGCGCTCAGCGACCAGGGCATACGCGGCGCGAAATGGGGAACGTTTTGGACATGCGTCACGAATCTGGTGACCATGGGCGGCATGGCGGCGCTGTTTTTTGCTATGGACGCGTTCGTGAAGCACCTGACGCAAGGCGCCGAGCTGCCAAGCATCGCGCCGTTCGCCATTGGGCTGGTGGCGTTCTTCGCGCTGCTGTTCCTTTCGAACTGGCAGCAATACAACTACACGTACAACGTGTTCTACGAGGAAAGCGGCCGACAGCGCATTGAGCTGGCCGAACGTCTGCGAAAGTTGCCGCTGGCATTTTTCGGCCGTCGCGATCTGGCCGACCTGACGGAGACCATCTTAGGCGACGTGCGCGTGATGGAGCACGCCTACAGCCACGTGCTCGGCGAGCTGTTCGGCGCCGCGCTGTCCACCGCCATCGTGTTCGTCTGCTGCCTGGCATTCAACTGGCAACTGGCCCTGGCGGCGTTTTGGAGCGTGCCGGTGGCGTTCGCCATCCTATTCGCCACGCGCAAGCCCATGGAGCCGGTCATCCGCCGCACGCGCGATGCGGCCGTCACGGTTAGCGAAGGCGTGCAGGAAACGTTGGATTGCGTGCGCGAGATTCGCGCCACAAACCAGGAAACACACTACTTGAGCAGGCTGAACGCGAAAATCGACGGCGCAGAGCGCACCACCACGGGCGCCGAACTGGCAAACGGCTTGCTGGTGAACAGCTCGTTTGTGGTGCTGCGCCTGGGCATCGCCACCACGCTTATCTGCGGCGCCAGCCTGGTTGCCGCCGGACAGGTCGACTTCATGGTGATGTTCGCGTTTCTGCTGGTGGTTTCGCGCATCTACGCGCCGTTCGACCAGTGTCTCATGCTGATGGCCGAACTGTTTTCGGCGAAGAATTCCGCGCGCCGCATGCAGGAAATTATGCGCGAGCCGCTGGCTGCCGGCTCAACCGAATTTTCGCCCGCGAACCACGACGTGACGTTTAGCCACGTGGCGTTTTCGTACGGAGCCGGCGCCGACGGCCGCGCCGGCGACGCCGTGCTGACCGATGTGAGCTTTACAGCGAAGGAAGGCCAGGTCACCGCATTGGTCGGACCCAGCGGCAGCGGCAAATCCACGTGTGCACGCCTAGCTGCGCGCTTCTGGGACGCAACGGCGGGGACCGTGAGCGTTGGCGGGGTGGACGTTTCCAACGTGGACCCCGAAACGCTGTTGAAAGATTACGCGGTGGTGTTCCAGGACGTGCTGCTGTTCGACGACACCGTGATGGGCAACATCCGCTTGGGCCGGCGCGGTGCCACCGACGAAGAGGTGCTTACCGCCGCACGTGCCGCGAACTGCGATGAGTTCGTGCGCCGCCTGCCGCAGGGCTATGACACGCCCATCGGCGAAAACGGCAGCAAGCTATCCGGCAGCAAGCTATCCGGCGGCGAGCGCCAGCGCATTTCCATTGCCCGCGCGCTGCTGAAAGATGCACCCATCGTGCTTCTGGACGAGGCCACCGCAAGCCTTGACGTGGAGAACGAGACGCAGGTGCAGCAGGCGCTTTCACGCTTGCTAGCAGGGAAAACGGTCATCGTGATCGCGCATCGCATGCGCACCGTGGAAAACGCCGACCACATTGTGGTGCTGCGCGACGGGGTGGTGGCCGAGCAGGGATCGCCCGCCGAGCTGAAAGCAGCCGACGGCCTATTCGCCCACATGGTGCAACTGCAAAAGGAAAGCGACGCCTGGCAGCTGGCATAGAGGGAAGGGGCTCGGGGCCGATTGCGCGCTCGGGCCCCAGGCACCTTCGGGACCGATCTCGTAGAGTCGAGCGAAAGCGCTTCTCGACCAAAACAAAAAAGCGCGAAGCGCGCCACTTTTTTCCAAAACCGCCTGCGGGTTTAATTTAGTGGCGCGCCTTCGGCGCTTTCTATTTGGGGCGGAGCTTTCGCTCCGCCCTACGGTTTGGCCTGCGGTTTTCTTGCGTGCCGCAGCCTTTCCCTTCTGCGCTTTTACCTTCCGCTGTGGTCGAAGGCTTTTTCGGTTTGGGTTGTCACCCGGCCGTTCAGGATGTCGACCTGCTTGCGCATGTCGCGCACGAGCGCGATGGCCACCGCCAACCGCCCGCGCCCGGCGCACCCGTCATCGATTACTGCCCCGTGAACCCACCGTAAGAAACAAGAAACGCCCAGCTAAAAGCCAAGCGTTTCAGTAAAGAATATGTTGCCGTAGCGTCATACGGGACTGGGACAAAGGGACAGTCCCTTTGTCCCAGTTACAGCCCCAGGTCCCCAGCCACTTCGGCAGCGCATTTCAAGGCGTCGGCCATGGCATTCACCACAAGGCTCGAGCCGTTGCGGGCGTCGCCGGCGGCGTAGATTGTTGCGCTTCCCGCCGCGCCTTCTGCTCGCAGGGTTCGGTGCGAATTGCAGCCGCCGGCCATCACCGGCAGGGCTCGGCCTTGCGTGGCCAGCGGCACGCCGAACGCGTCGAACACACCGCGCTCCGGGCCCGCGAAACCGCAGGCTACCAGCACCATCTGCGCGTCGATATCGCGCTCGGAGCCTTCCACGGCCTGGGGCTTACCGGCCGACCAGTCGAACGTGCGCACCTGCAACCCACGCACGTGCCCCGCCTCGTCCAGAAGCACCTTCTGCGTGTCGGCGCACCATTCGCGCAGGTCAGCACCTTGCAGCGCCGCAGCTTCCTCCTGGCCGTAATCCGTCTTCTTCACGTTGGGCCATTCGGGCCACGCGTTCGACGCCGCGCGCTCCTCGGGCGCGCACGGGCCATACTCCAGCTGGCGAACCGTGCGGGCGCCTTGGCGCACCGCCGTGCCCATGCAGTCGTTGCCCGTGTCGCCGCCGCCGATGACCACGACGTCTTTGCCCGCCGCCGTGATGGCCGGCTCGCGACCTTCCAGCAATGCGCGCGTCTGCTCGCCTAGGTAATCCACCGCATACACCACGTCGCCCGATGCCAAGCCAGCATCGAAGCCCTCCGCGTTCACGCCGCGCGCCTGGCACGCGCCCGCGGCAACCACCACGGCATCGAACTCATCGGCCAACGCCGCCGCCACAGCAGGGTCGGCCGCATCCACGCCCAAGCGGAACTCGATTCCCAGCTCAGCCATCAAATCCACGCGGCGCTGCACTACGGACTTGTCCAGCTTCATGTTCGGGATACCGTACATCAGCAGGCCGCCCGCGCGATCATGTCGCTCGACCACGCACACGCGCGCCCCGCGACGCGCCAGGTCCCACGCGGCCACCAGGCCTGCCGGGCCCGAGCCCACCACGGCAACGCACGGCGCGCCCTCGCCCGCCGGTGCGAAGCGACGCGGCCCGCCATGTTCCCACTGCCAATCGGAGATGGCGCGCTCGTTGTCGTGAATCGTCTCGGCCTCGTCGTTGCGCGCCAGGTTGCACGCCGCCTCGCACAGCGCCGGGCACACGCGGCTGGTGAACTCGGGCATGGGGCTTGTCAGCGCCAAACGCTCCGCCGCCTGCTCCCATTGTCCGCGCCACACCAGATCGTTCCACTCGGGAATGAGGTTGTGCAGCGGGCACCCTGAAGGACGCGCCGCCCCAAACGCCTCGCCCACCTGGCAAAACGCCACGCCGCACGCCATGCAGCGGCTTGCCTGCACGCGCGTTTCGTCCTCGGAAACCGTCTGATACAGCTCGTCGAAATCGCGCGTGCGCTCCTCAACAGGTCGCAGGCTATGCGCCACGCGGCCGTGCTCCAAAAATGCTCCGGGCTTTCCCATGGCCTACTCCCCTTCCTTCATGGCGTCGAATGCAATCTGCAGCGCTTCCTCGTGCGACTTACCGCGTGCCTCGGCGTCGGCAACCACGTTCATCACGCGCTCATAGTCGCGCGGAATCACTTTCACGAAATGACGCTTCAACGTGTTGAACTGGTACAACAGCTTGATACCGCGCGGCGACTGCGTGCGCTCGGCGTGCTCTTCGATCAGGCTGCGAATCAGCTCGATCTCGTCCGCCGAAGGCTCGCACAGGCGCACCATGTCCTGGTTGCAATTGCCCGCCAGCGTGCCGAACTTGTCGTACACGTACGCCACGCCGCCGGACATGCCGGCCGCGAAGTTCGGCCCGACCTCGCCCAAAATCAGCGCCACGCCGCCGGTCATGTACTCGCAGCCGTGATTGCCCACGCCTTCCACCACCACGGTGGCACCGGAGTTGCGCACGGCGAAACGCTGGCCGGACAGCCCGTTCACGAAGCCCTTTCCGCTGGTGGCCCCGTAAAACGCCACGTTGCCGATCACCACGTTCTCATCGAACTTATACGTGGCCGTCTCGGGCGGGCGCACCGTCAGGATGCCGCCGGAAAGCCCTTTGCCGAAGTAGTCGTTCGCGTCGCCCGTGATGTTCAGCGTCACGCCGCGCGGCAGAAACGCGCCGAAGCTCTGGCCGCCCGACCCGTCGCAATCTACGGTGATGGACCCCTCGGGCAGGCCCTCGGGATGCTGGCGCGTCACCTGGCTGCCCAGCATGGTGCCCACGCAGCGGTTGACGTTGTCGATGTCGGCGCGGAAGCGGATGGGCTCAAGATGCTCGCGGGCGTTGGCCGTATACGGAATGAACAGCGTGGCGTCAAGCGACTTTTCCAGCTGGCAATCAGCCGCCATCGACGGAAGGAAGTGGCGCCCGTCGGCCCCGGGAATGGTGCGGCCGAACTCGGTGGTGGCCACGGCCAGCATGTCGGACAGGTCCATCTCGTTGACCTTCCAGTTGCCGGGCACCTCCACCTGACGCAGGCATTCCGGATGGCCCACCATGTCGTCGATGGTGCGGAAGCCCAGCTCAGCCATGATTTCGCGCAGCTCTTCGGCCACGAACATCATGAAGTTCACCACGTATTCGGGCTTGCCGGCGAAGCATCCGCGCAGCTTGCAGTTCTGCGTGGCGATGCCCACCGGGCACGTGTCCTGCTGACAGTCGCGCTGCATCATGCAGCCCATGGCAACCAGCGGCATGGTGGCGAAGCCGAATTCCTCGGCACCCAGCAAGCACGCCATGGCCACGTCGCGGCCGCACATGAGCTTGCCGTCGGTTTCCACCACCACGCGGCTGCGCAGGCCGTTGCGCAGAAGCGTCTGCTGCGTTTCGGCCAGGCCTATCTCGAACGGAATGCCCGCATGGTAGATCGAATCGCGCGGCGCGGCACCCGTGCCGCCGTTGTGCCCGGAGATGGTGATCTTGTCCGCACCGCCCTTCGCTACGCCCGTGGCGATGGTGCCCACGCCGGCCAGCGCGCACAGCTTCACGGAAACGCGCGCGCCGGGGTTGGCGTTCTTCAGGTCGAAAATCAGCTCGGCCAAATCCTCGATGGAGTAGATGTCGTGGTGCGGCGGCGGGGAGATGAGGCCCACGCCCGGCGTGGAGCGGCGCACTTCCGCAATCCACGGGTACACCTTCTTGCCCGGCAGGTGCCCGCCTTCACCGGGCTTGGCGCCCTGAGCCATCTTGATCTGAATTTCGATAGCACTGGACAGATAACGGCTGGTCACGCCGAAGCGGCCCGACGCCACCTGTTTGATGGCGCTGCACTTGCTGTCGCCGTTGGGCAGCGGCGTCTCGCGCGCCGGGTCCTCGCCGCCCTCGCCGGTGTTGCTGCGCCCGCCCAGGCGGTTCATGGCGATGGCCAGGCATTCGTGCGCTTCCTTGGAGATGGAGCCGTAGCTCATGGCACCGGTGTTGAAGCGCTTGACGATCTCGCTGGCCGGTTCCACCTCGTCAAGCGGCACAGGCGCGTTTTGCGGCACGAAGTCCATAAGGTCGCGCAGCGTCACCGCACGGCCGGGCACGTGGCACGCGGCGCTGTATTCGCGGAACAAGTTGTAATCGCCCTCGCGGCAGGCTCGTTGCAGCAGGTAGATGGTCTTCGGGTTGATCAGGTGCTCTTCGCCGCCAAGCGGGCGCCATGCCGTCACGCCCAGCGTGGGCAGCTGCTCGGGCGACGGGCTTTTCGCCAGCGCCACCGCATTGTCGTAGCGCTCGTTCAGCTCGCGCTGCACGCCGGCGGCGTCCAGGCCGCCGATGCGCGTAGACGTGTGCGTGAAGCAGCGGTCGACCAGGCTTTCGTCCAGACCCAGAATCTCGAAGATCTGCGCGCTGTGGTAGCCCTGCATCGTGGAGATGCCCATCTTCGACATGATGGACGTGATGCCGGCCGTCACGGCACGGTCGTAGTTGGCCACGGCCTCGTCGCCGGACAGCGCGATCTGGCCGCGTTCGCACAGGTCGCGTATGCACTCGTGCGCCGCGTACGGGTAGATGCCGGACGCGGAATAGCCCACCAAGCAGGCGAAATCGTGCGCGCGCATAGCGTCGCCGGTTTCCACCAGCAAGTCGGCGTCCGTGCGCAGGCCCACGGCAATCAGGTGGTTGTGCACAGCGCCCAGCGACAGCACGCTGGGAATGGGCACCTCGCCCTCGCCGGCGCGATCGGACAGCACGATCAAGTTCGCGCCCTCGCGCACGGCCTGCTCCACGCCTTCGCACAGCTGGGAAAGCGCCTGTTCAAGCGCGCCTTCCGCCGCGCTGCGCTCGTAGGTGCAGCTGAAGCGGCGCGTCTTGAAGCCCACGCGGTCGATGGCGCACAGGCGGTCGAACTCCGCGTGCGTGAGCATCGGGCTTTCCAGGCGGATAAGGCGGCACGTGTCGCGGCAATCCTCCAGCATGTTGCCATGGTTGCCGATGTACAGCACGCTGCTGGTGACGAAGCTTTCGCGCAAAGCGTCAATCGGCGGGTTCGTGACCTGGGCAAACAACTGGTTGAAGTAATCGAAGAAGCTGCGCTGCTTCGCGCTTAAGCACGCCAGCGGCGCATCGACGCCCATGGATGCCAGCGGCACCTTGCCCTGCTCGGCCATGGGGCGCACCAGTTCCTGCACGTCGTCGTAATGGTAGCCCAGCTTCGCCATGCGGCGCGTGAAGGCAACCTCAGCATCGCGCTCGGCGGGCAGCGCGTCTGCCGCCTGTTCGTCCAGGTCGTCTACGGCCAGCGTTTCCTCGTCCAGCCAGTCGCGGTACGGCTTCTCGTTGGCATAGCGGTTGCGAATCTCGTCGTTCCAGATGACGCGGCCCTGCTCAGGGTCGACTTCCAGCATTTCGCCAGGGCCAAGGCAGCCAGCCTGCAGCACGTTAGCCGGGTCCACGTCGATGGTGCCCACCTCCGACGACAGGATCAACCAGTCGTCGCGCGTGACGTAGTAGCGCGCCGGGCGCAAGCCGTTGCGGTCAAGCGCGGCGCCGAGCATGCGCCCGTCGGTGAACGCGATGGCCGCCGGGCCGTCCCACGGCTCCATGAGCATGGACTGGTACGCGTCGTAGGCGCGGCGCTTGTCGGAGATGCGGTCGTTGTGGTCCCACGGCTCGGGGATCATCATGGTGACGGCGCGGTCGAGCGGCCGGCCGTTCATGGTCAGGAACTCCAGCACATTGTCCAGGATGGCC
>NZ_CDRSTZ010000044.1:0-17184 GCF_977052095.1 Senegalimassilia sp. | reverse complement strand
GGACATGGCTTCGGCGATCTTGCCCCACATCATGATCTCGTCGGCGGCCTCGAACAGATTCGTTACCGGCTTGCGCATGAGGTTCACGTTCAGGCGGTTCTGCACGAAGGCGTTCTCCAGCCACTCGCACACGGGGAACACGATGTCGGCGGCTTCGGTGGTGAAGCTGGTCGGGTACATGTAGCCGTGCACGATGAGGTCGAACTTCGGGAACGCGTCAACCCACGAGCTGGAGTTGCCGAGCGCGGCCATCTTGTTGCCGGAACGCTCGATCCACACCTTCGGCTGGTACGGCTCGCCGGTGAGCACGGCGGACAGCACCGTGGGGATGTGGCTGTGCATCCAGCCGCCGAGGCCCTTGTGCTCGCAGTAGCCCAGGCGCTCCAGGATGGCGTCGTTCGTTTGGAACTGGTACTTCGTGTCGCCGATGAAGCCCGAGGGGAAGATGGTGGATTCCTTCGACGTCAGGCCCTTCGAGCCAGCACCGCCCACCTTGTTCGCCGGGCAGCCGGAATGCCACAGGTGCGCCGTCATGCAGTCGAGCGCCGCGGCGCCGATGGCGGCCTGCGCCGAACCCGGGTACATGTCGGTGGCCACGCCCAGAGAGATGCCGCCGTGCGCGCTCGAGCAGTACAGCTCGATGGCCTCGATGATCTTCTCTTTCTTGCAGCCGGTGATCTCGGCCACGGTGTCAAGGTCGAAGTCGGCGCAGCGGTCCTTGTAGGCCTGGAACGCCGTCTTGCACGTGATGGTGGAGCCGTCGGCCAGCGTTACGTCCACGGTGCCGAACAGCTGCGGGTGATACGTGCCGTCGTTGTCCGGACCCAGGGCGAAGGCCTTCGTGACCTGGCCTTTTTCGGTGTCGAAGTACACGTAACCCTCGTTGTCGGCGTTCACGTCGTCAAACACTGCCGACGCGCGCAAAAGCTGACCGTCCTTCGTGATGTTCTCGGCAACCGGCGGAAGGCTGACGTTGTCACGCGGGTCAACCAAGAACGGCAGGTTCGTCCACTGCTCGCAGAACGTCTCGTAGCCGGGGATCTTCTCGTACAGCTTGTTCTCGATGATGTAGTGCATCCAACCGAGCATCATGGCCATGTCGGTGCCGGGCTTGATGGGCAGCCACACATCGGCCTTCGACGCGTCGGCCGTGAAGCGCGGGTCCACGACGACGGTCTTGCAGCCGTTGTCGCGCAGCTCGGCCACGCAGCGGCCGGACGTCGAAGGCGAATGCCACGCCGGGCCGGTGCCCCAGATGACGTAGACTTCCGTCAGTCCGCCGTACTTGGCCGGCTTGTACAGCTCCGAGCAGCCGGAGTCGGCGATGGACGTGTCGCCGATGCCGTTGACCAGCGGCATGGTGAAGTTACGCGGCAGGTAGCACTGCGCGCAACCGGGCTCGAACACGTTGCCCGCGCCCCAGAAGTTGCGGAAGCGCGGCGGGCTGAAGAACTGCGGGTTGCCGCCGCCACCGGTGGTGCACAGAAGGCCGTGCTTGCCGGTTTTGTCGCGCATGTCGATCATGTGCTGCGCGACGGTTTTCGCCGCCTCGTCCCAGCTGATGCGCTCCCACTGGTTGCCAGGCTTGGCGCCCACGCGCTTCATGGGGTACTTGTTGCGGTTGGGATGGTACAGCGCCTGGATGCCGGACAGGCCCTTCGGGCACATGCGCCCCTTCGACATGGGGTCGATGGAATCGCCCCGCAGCTTGATAACGCGCCCGTTGCTGACCGTGGCGATGACGCCGCAGTTCGCGATGCACGCGCGGCACGACGTGCGCACCTCGTGCACGTCGTTGTCGGCCCATGCCTTGTCGCTCGGCTTCATGTTGTGCGCGGCTCCAAGCCCCAGCGCGCCGACGGCGCCGGTGACCGCGGCCGTCTTCATGAACGAGCGACGTGTCATAGTCGTGGACAAAGCTTTCCTCCTCCTTTTGTTGCTTGCTTTACTCGTCTATAAGAGCGGGTGGATACAGGTGACGGAATGGGACAAAGGGACAGTCCCCTTGTCCCACTTTCGGCAATGAGCGAACGCAGGTCGCGGCGAGCATAGCGCGGGCGGGAAGACGAAGCGCGAACAGCTCAGTTGGCAAAAACAAAGTGCGCCCTGCCCTTTTCAACTGAACCCATGCTTCGCAAGGCGTCCCGCGATTCCCAAGCGCTATCGAGCGTTCGCGGTCTGCCGCTTGTGCGCCTCCAGCATCTGCTTGCCTGCGTCGGTTGCAACCCAGGCCCCTCTCCAAACCAACGCCCCGGCCTTGTCGAGCTTGTCAACGTAGAAGTCGGGCGAAAGCTTGTGGTGATCTGCCACGATGTCCTGGGAAAGCCCGGGCGTGGCCTTGAAAAACGCTTCGATTTCAGGGAACTTGCGCGGTGTGGTGCAGAAGTCCAGTACGGCGAAGTAGGTGTCGCGGCGGTGCGGGCGCAGGGATAGCTGCGCCTCGATGCGGCGCTCGGGAGCCAGCAGGCGCACGGCCTCGCGGCCCGCGTCGGTGACTTCGATGCGGTACGTGACCACCAGGTCGTCGACCTCGTCGGCGGTAAGGTTCGCCAGCTGCTCGGCCGTGACGGGGTTGCCCGCCTCGTCGAGCGGCGTTTGAGAAAGGCCGCCGGCGTCGGTGAGCATGCCGATCATGGTGAACGGCGTTTGCATGATGTGGCTGTACACGAACTCGTCGGTGGCGGCGATGAAGTCTTCGACTTCGGTGAAATCGCGCGGCTGCTCGCAGAACGCCAGCGTTTTGTACAGCGCCTCGCGCAACGCGTTTTGCGAGCCGATGCGCATGACCACGGCGTTCACGCGATCGGTGAACGTGGGCTCGTCGGGGAGTTCGTAGTCGGCGGCGGGCTGGGCGCCTTGCGCGATAGCGGCGGGCGTGGGCTCGGCAGCCGGGTCGAGTTGCGCGCCGGCGGCCGACGAGACGGTGGGCTTGTGCGCGGCGAAACTGTCGGGCTCGCTTTCGCGCATATCCATAAGGTAGCCGCCTTCGGCATATTTCTCGTAGCTTGCCGGAACCTCGAACTTCGGCAGCGGCTTGTTCTTGATGTTCATGAATGCCCCCTTGCTTGAAGCGGCGCCTTCGCGCGGCACGCTTGCAAACTGTCGCCCGCAGACCTGCGTCCACGTGCGCCCTTCTCTATTCCGGTAGCGGGTACAGGCTCGCAAGCCCACGCGCACCACAAAGGTTTTCGCAATCTCAAGCGCTCTCGTTCGCTTTCAATCGCCTTCACCATCGGAACGGCATTTACCTTACGAATTTTGCAAAAGCCCTGCATAGAAACTAGTTAACTATGTTGCAGCACTCATATGGTCACTTGTTAACTAGTCGAAAATGGACGTGTCGGTTTAGAATATCGACAGCAAGAAACCCGGCGCAGGGAGAGGCGCCGGGGATATGACAAGGGGACAGGCCGTTTGTCATATGGCAGGTCGAAAACAGCGCTTGGGGCCGAGGAAACTGTTTGCCCCAAGCGGAAGTTCGGCTTTCGGCCACACCGCAGCAAGAAGACGAAACAGGGTTGCTAGCAACAGTCTACTGAAGCGAACAGCATGACAAACGCCTTGTCCCCTTGTCAGAAACGTTACCAACACGTAAGGCGCGGGAGCTTCTCCCCGCCTTGTCCGCAAAGAGGGGGAAATATGGCACAGCGGGAAAGCGCGGCGCAGGAGCGCGTCGGGCGTCAAAACGAGGCGAGCCTGAGTGAGCGATTCTCGAAAGCGCTCGCGTCCATCGATCGGCAGGCGCCGACGCTTACGTATCTAGGCCTGGGCTGCTGGATCGCGTGGAACACCATCGCGTTTTCCGGATCGTTCTGGCTGCACGAAACCGACAACAGCAGCATCGCGGAGAACCTCATGCTCGTGCACCTGCTGGCCTGCTTCGTCACATTGGCCGCCGTTGCGCTGTTTTCCGACCGCTGTTCACGCTGGATAGCGAAGAACCGCACCACACTCATCGGCGGCGTGGTTGCATGCGCAGGTACGCTGCTGCTGTGCAACGCGCGCGCCGAAGTCTTCGGCGAGGCATTCCCCCACGCGGGCCTTACCGTGTTGTTCGCCAGCGGCTGCATCCTGTCCGGCGCGGGCACCACCATGCTGTTTCTGCGCGCCGCGGCGCTGTTCGGCACGCTTGCGCCGCATCGCGCCCTGTATCGCCTGGCCGAGTGCACGCTGTTCTCCATTGCAGTGTACTTCGTGCTGAACGGCTGCCCGCAACCGATTGCTGTGGCGGGATTCGTTGTGCTGCCGTTGCTGGGCGCGGGGCTGTTCTGCATCCGCCAGCGCGACGTGCGCGGCGAAAAGCAGGTGCTTTCCACGCCCGTGAAGCTGACGCGCAAGTTTTGGGTGCTGCTGCTTTCCATCGGGCTGTGCTCAACGGCGCTTGAGCTCATTCGCGCCTACATGTTGATCGGCGCGCCGCCATATTTCTCCATCGGCGCGAACGTCACCTCGCAGCTTATCGAGATTCCCCTGATGGCAGGCATCATGGCGGCCATTCTGCTCACGAAGTCGCGCCGCGACGGGTTTGCGAAACTGTATTCGGTTGCCGCATGCGCGTTGACGGTGCTGATCGTATGCATCGCCATGTTCTCGCTGAACACGCCCGCCGTAGCCGCCGGCGCCTGGGTGGTGTGCACGTGCTACAACATGGTGGTGTGGGCCATGCTGTACTATCTGGTGTACCAGTGGCGCGCCGGGGCGCTACGCATCATGGCGCTTGGCAATGCCGCGCTGTCCGGCGGCACGCTGGTGGCCAGCCTGTTGGCCATGGCGTATCAGGCGTCGCACATTTCCGGCAGCGCCATGCGCATCATCATCGCCGTCATCGGCCTTGCGGTGCTGGTAGACGTGCTGTTCGTATTCTCCGAGAAGCAAATCAACGGCATGCTGCTGCCCGTCGACGAGGGCAGCGAGGACGCAACGGCAGGCGAAGGCGGCGCGCAAGGCGCGGCCAAGCAGCCCGGCAAATGGAAGCTTGCCTGCGAAGAAGTGGCGAAGGCCGCCGGGCTTTCCGCCCGAGAAACCGAGGTGTTCCTAAGCCTTGCCCGCGGCCGCACCGCGCAAGAAATCGCTGAGCGCGAGGTGGTGTCAATTTACACCGTACGCGCCCACACGCGCTCGATCTACGCGAAACTAGACGTCCACAGCAAGAAAGAACTCACCGCCCTGGTGCAAAAGCACGTTGACGAGGGGTAGAGCTACGATTTCCATAGGCCATAGCAGCTAAGTATTAGCGACCGCCCTTTGTTGACAAGAAGCTCATGGCCAAAGCCACCATCGCCTCTTTCTCTTTAGGCTGAGATTCAGCAATCATGATAGTCAAGGCAACGAGCGCGCTATCGGAAATGCACTTCGTCCCATTCGCAAATAGGGCGCCATTGACATGAAGGAAATAGAGAAACAAAGCTGCCGCAATACGCTTATTCCCATCATGGAAAGAATGATTTTTCACAATAAAGTATAGAAGGTTTGACGCTTTCTCTTCCAGACTCGGATAGAGCTCTCGACCATCAAAACTTTGGTATATTGCAGCAATACTCGACTTGAACGACTCGTCCTTTTCAGACCCGAATAAATCACTCTCAGCCGAAAACGACATGGAATCAATCAATTTTCGGCATTCTTCATAATTAAGGATATATATCGTTTTCCGGCCCTTTGGCTTAAGAATTCGCTGGTGATCATAGTCATCCAGCAGCGTCAGCGCATTCGTATAGGCTTTAACAACCGCCAAGATATCGGTTGATTCAAGAGACTCAGGGATACGTTCCATCACCTGCACGATTTGACCCAATTGTGCAAGCCGCTTCTTATTCTCTGCATATCCCGTAATGACATACTGTCTCAACACCTCGGTTGCCCATCGACGAAACTCCACGCCACGCTTTGACTTCACGCGGTAGCCAACGGAAATAGCTACATCGAGGTCGTAAAAAGCCACCGGTTTATCCGATTGTGCAATGTGCAAATAATGCACATTGCTTTCCTTATCAAGTTCCCCGTCCTTAAAAATATTGCTGACATGGCGCGATATCACGCTTCGATCTTTTTCGAAAAGCGAAGCCATCTGATGCTGCGTCAGCCAAACAGTATCCCCATCAAACTCAACATCAAGACGGATTTCCTCATCAGCCGACTCAAATACCACGATATCGCCCAGTCTCAATCACTTCTCCTCTCCTCATGAAACATTTGTTCTATTATAATCAGTACATGCGTTTGTGTCAAACCATATCAAAATACAGCAGCCAGATTTGCCCAACCACCAGCCAATCTTGTATACCAAGTGAACCCAACGAAAAAGCCCCGCCGAGAGCTCGGCGGGGCTTGAGGAGGGGGTATGGGGTTGGGGGGACGGCGATGCCCTTGCTTTCGAATTCGTTCACGCTCGCGTGGCGCGCATCGCCGGCAGGGTTGGTTATTCGCTTACAGCAGCGGGCTCAAGCGCCTCGGCTTCCTTGTAGCTGACCCAGCCATCGAGGATGGTGGCGTCGCTGTGGCACTTGCTGCAGTACACCGTGGATGCGCGGTGCGCCTTGTGGCACTCGTTGCAATCGACCTCGCCGTGCTCCTCGACGTGCGGGTTGCGCTTCATGTAGCTCGTCTTCTCGATCAGGTCGTCGCGCGTCATGGCGGAACCGTCGTCGTTGGCATGGCAACCGGAGTTCAGGCAGAACGCCTCGCTGGCAATGCCGCGAGCCGCCGTCAGATCCGAAAGCGCCTTCTCTTCAGGCACGAAGCGCTCGTCGGTGGTCTGGACGACCTCGTAGCTGCCCGTCAGCCAGCCGATACCCTCGGTGACCTGCTCGGACATCTGCGGCACGTGACACTGCACGCACGTGATGCCTTCCTGGGCGTGCACGGGGGCCAGCATGCTCGATGCATCGGCCACCTCGTTGCCCCACTTGTCCGTGGCCGACTCGCCCGGCGTGGCTTCGTACGTGGTCAGATAGCCATCCATGGGCGTGTGGCAGATAGCGTTGCAGAAGCTGGGCTGGTCGTGCCATACCATGAAGCCGGCGCCGGCTACAACCACAACGGCCGCAACCACGCCGATGATGCCGGCAAGCTTGCGCTTGCTGCGCTTCACAGAGGGCGCACTCGCTGCTTCACCTGCGGAAACGTTTTCCGCGGCCTTGTTTTCCTCGGTCATGGCAACTCCTTACTTGCCCGCAGCGGCGTTCTCGCCGGCAATCTTGCCGAACACCATGCACATGCCGCAGGACAGGCCCTTGAGCGAGATGGGGTACTGCACGTTGAAGCGGCCGCCCTGCGGGGCGCCGGCCACGTACAGGCCCGGGATGATCTCGCGATCGGTGTTGTACACGTGGCAATCGCTGTCGGACTCAAAACCGCCCAGGTTCGCCAGCGTCAGGGCAACGCCGCACTCTGCCGCGTAGAACGGGCCGTTTTCCAGGGCGAACAGGCGCTTGCTGGACTTGCCGAAGTCTTCGTCGAAGCCGGCCTTGCACAGCTCGTTGTAGCGCTCGATGGCGGCCTTGGCCTTCGTGACGTCCATGCCGTCGATCTTCGCCAGCAGCTCGTCGATGGTGTCGGCCTTCACGCAGCGACCCTCGGACACGGCGGCCTCGATGTCCTCGGGGCAGCGCACGTTGATCTTCAGGCCGGCCGGCGTCCAGTCGGGCAGCGGCTCGTCGCGGTAGATGCACGCGATGCCGTGCGCGGCCGGGAAGTACTTCAGCTGCTCGGGCCACGAGGCGTCGAAGAACTGGTAGGCCTTGCGCTGCGGCTGCAGCTCCACCTGGTTTTCCAGCTGCTGACCAGGCACGTCTTCGTTCATGAAGCGCTCGCCGCGCAAGTTCAGCATCAGGAAACCGTTGTTGCCGATAACGCCGCGGCCGTCGGAACCGGCGCCGCCGCCCATGTGATGGATCATCGGGGCGTGCCACTGCTCGATGGCAGCACCTGCCCATACGCCCATCTTGTGGCCGTCGCCGATGTTGGTGTAGTTGCCCTGCGCGTCCAGGTCAAGCGACAGAATCTGGTTGCCGTTCTCCACGCACGCCGGCGCGAAGTACTTCATCATGTCCTCGTTGGCCAGGTAGTCGCCCGTGCACAAGATGACGCTTTTCGCGTTGATTTTCAGGTACTTGTTCGCGCTGGTGTCCTGCGCGTAGATGCCGGTCACGGAGCCGTCGTCAGCTGCGATGAGTTTGATGCCCTTCGTGTTGTAACGCACCTCGGCGCCTGCGTCCTCGGCCATCTTCAGGTTGTCGGCCATAGCCGTGGCCAGGCTGGCGAAGCCCACCGACGTCGGGTAGCAGGGCATGTCTTCCTGCGTGTAATCGTACTCGTCCAGCATCGGGTAGAAGTACGGGTACAGGTAGTGCGCGCGATCGGCCTCGGGCACCTCCTCGTAAGACTCGGACGCGATGTACATGTCCGGGCAACCCTGCACGAACCAGTCAAGCGCCTTGCCCGACTCGTCGCAGTAGCGGCTGATGATGCCGAAGTTGGAGTGGTGGCTGCCCTCCTCCATGTGCATGTTCACCACCATGTGCTTGTCAAGGAAGCCGTCGCCGCGGCCCCACTTCGCCATGGTTTCGCCACCCAGGATGGCCATGTCGCTGGCCACGCTGTTGATCTGGGAAGATGCCTCGATGGCGATGACTTTCGCGCCCGCTTCGGCAGCGGAACGCGTGGCGGGGACGCCCGAAGCGCCCAGGCCCACCACGACGACGTCGGCCTCAAGCGTCTCGGCAACGTCGCTGTCGGAGATCGAAGGGGCCTCGCCCAGCCACGGCATAACGCCCGTGCCGTCGTAGCCGACCGTCTGGCCGTTGGCCGAACCTGCGCCGGAGCCGGCACCGCCCGCAACGCTGACCACCTTCGGCGCGCAACCCGTCAGGCCCGCGCCCGCAAGAGCGGCGCTGATGGCGGCCGCGCCCGTCAGGAAGCCGCGGCGGCTAATTCCCTTGTTGTCCATGCTTTCCTCCCGTAAGGTCAAAATATGCCGGGTTTGACCCATCCCGGCCTTGCGAGGGAAAGTATAGAAAGCCCGCAAGCGGCGCAAAATTGACGGTGAACGCTTTTCGTATGGGAAGAAGTTGACTTTTTCAGCGAATGGTAAAGCTATTTATGCTTGCAAAAGAATAATACGGACAACTTCTGGCACTTTGTGGAACGGGAGAGGGCGAACGCTACTGAAAATACTTCGCAATCCCGGCCGGGATGCACAGCGAAATCAATTCGACCAGCTGCTCGTTAGAGAAATCCATGCCCTGATCGAACCAGTGGCGCGTGCAGCCGGCGCAGCCCTTCGAGAAAAAGTCCAGGCAAAAGCCCACGGCACCCTCATCCGCCACGCCGTACACGCGCACGCGCTTGCCATAAGCGTCGCGCAGCGCGTGATGCATCACACGGTACAAGCTGTTCACGTCTTGCGAGGTGAATCCGTTACGCAAAAACGTTTTGCGCTGGCGGCACTGCGTCAGGAAATCAAGGTAGCATTCGCCAAACGGCGCAAGCGTGGCCATGCGGTCGAACTGCTGGGAGAACATGTCGCGAAAACAGTATTCCATCAGGTGATACTTATCCGTGAAGTGATGGTAAAACGTCTGCTTGCTCACGCCTGCCAAGGCAACGATCTCGGAAACGCGTACCTGATCAAGCGGCTTTTGCTCCATAAGCTGCTCAAGCGCGCCGGCAAGCTGCCGCTTCGATTCCGCCATGTTCGCTCCTTTCGTTAGACCGCACTCCAACGCGCATAGCATAGCGCAAGCCAGCCAGGCCCAATGTAACGGAAAGGTTTCGAAGCGGCTCGCTTTTTCAAGAACAAGAAAAGCCGAAACAAGACAATCCCAGCAGGCCATCGCGCCCCTTTAGTAGCACGCAATGGCAGGTAGGTAGAGGGACCGAGGCGCAAGACGGATTCGCCAAAGAAGAGAAGGCGGATGCGGAGCGGACCCACCAAACGAAAGGGCCCTTATCCCCTACCCCACTTTGGCAACATCAACCCTACCCAGCGCAGCAGAAAAGCTGCCGCGCCACCATCCGGCAGCGCGGCACTCGATACCGAAGCGTCAGACCTTACGCCATGATCTTGCGGAACAGCTCGACCACCTGGTCGTGATCTGCCTCGCGCGGGTTGCCCGGGAAGCAAGCATCGGCCATGGCGTCGCTTGCCAGCTGATCAAGATCTTCGGCAACCAAACCTGCACACGTATGGGGAATCTCCACGTCGGCAGACAGCTGACGCACTGCCGCAATGGCGGCATCGGCAGCCTCTTCCGCGCTCATGCCCGCAACGTCGACGCCCATCGCGCGCGCCACATCAGCCAAACGCTCGGCAGCAACCGGCTTGTTGAATTCCATAGCAACCGGCAGAAGCATTGCGCACGCCACGCCATGTGGCGTGTCGTAGTGCGCGGACAGCGTATGAGCCATAGCGTGATCGATGCCCAAGCCCACGTTCGAGAAGCCCATGCCAGCCACATACTGGCCAAGCGCCATGCCTTCACGACCCTCACCAGGCTTACCGCTTTTCGCCTCAGCGTATGCCGCACGCAGATTCTTCGAAATCAGCTCAATGGCCTTCAAATGGAACATGTCGGACAGCTCCCACGCGCCTTGCGTGGTATAGCCCTCGATGGCATGCGTCAGCGCGTCCATGCCCGTAGCAGCAGTAAGGCCCGCAGGCATAGACGCCATCATGTCGGGGTCCACAACGGCCACATCGGGGATGTCGTTCACATCAACGCACACGAACTTGCGCACCCTTTCCGGGTCGGTTATGACGTAGTTGATGGTAACCTCGGCCGCCGTGCCTGCCGTGGTGGGAACGGCAATGGTAAACGTGGCATGATTCTTCGTGTCGGCCACACCCTCAAGGGAAACAACGTCGGCAAATTCTGGATTCTCAACAATGATGCCGATGCCCTTCGCCGTGTCCATGGCCGAACCGCCGCCAACGGCCACGATCATGTCTGCACCCGAAGCCTTGAACGCATCCACGCCGTCCTGCACGTTTTTAATGGTAGGGTTGGGTTTGATCTGGTCATACAGCGCCCACGGAATGCCTGCGGCGTCTAGCTTATCCGTGACTTTGCCCACCACGCCGAATTTCACCAGGTCAGGATCAGAGCACACGAAGGCTTTTGCGAACCCGCGACGCTGAATCTCCCCAGGAATCTCCCCGATTGCACCAACACCATGATACGAGATGTTATTCAGCACGAAACGATTGACCGCCATAGCGGCACCCCCTTTTTCTCGGCAGGCCAGCAACGTCCCCTTTGCCAAGCCTGCACCTACAAGATAATCCCCAGTGTAACGCTGCTCACCGCCGCTCGCCCCCAAAATTGCCACGCTCACGGCTACAATTAGGTAACAAGAGGACCACCTTCGAGCCGATAAAGACGCCGCAATCCCACGAACAAGCGAATTGCAAGCAAACCCATAAGATTTGAGAGTTCAATCCAAGTAAACGAAGGGAGGCGTCCTTCCCTAATTTCCGAAATCTACAGATATTAAGGTAATCGAATCTTTCGAAGCGCAGCTCCTCGCCTTTGCACGCCAGCTTTTCCCTTGAAGTAATACCAAACGAGGTTATCAAACTGCTTATATTCAATGGTTATCGGCTTTTTCGATTTACTCGCAATGCCCTTGAGCACAGCATCAACTAAACCCCGATAGCACGAGTAACCAGATGCATCGTCCCCATCAGAACAACCTTCCTTAAACCCCTTGGTTTTCCTACTATTATTCTTAACGTTTTCCCTGGCGTTTTTCCCAACCGTGCTAACGATTATCCCTTTTCTCGGTCCACGCAATAAAGGCCTACAGCAGCTCCCAAGAAGAGCCAATTCTGCATTGTCTGCATACATATACACGTAATATGGGAGAACATCGGCAACGACATTGTCGAAAATACAATAGTTGTCTTGTTTGAGCGACCGAAGGCTCACGTAGGCACAAAACTTCGTAGCAAACGAAAAATTGTACTTTTGCTCCATTTTGCCTATATCCGCAATAAGCGAATCATCCTTTTCTAATAAGCGTTTTCGCAGATTGGAAATCCCACTAATTCGCTCTATGGTCTTTTTCCTACCGCCACCTCCACCCCGCGGCCCTTCAGCAGCTAAATGAGTCGTGTTAACTCGATCAATATCATCAACGATCAATGCGAGATTGTTTTCGTTAAGCTGACCACCATCCGAGAACAGGTTCTTGTACGCCTGAGCAATCTTGTCATCCTCACCGTTGTAGTCGGAATCGTTCTCTATTAATGCTGAAACAAAGGCCAAATTCTTTTCAGTAAAAGCTGGAAACCCGAATTGATCAAAATCGAAGAGGTAGGGGTTTTCTGTGCGAACTTTCCCGGCGGGAATGTATTTGACCCCCAACGCAGGCTCATTAAGCTGGATCTCGATAACACTCACGGCAAGACCTCCCACGTGATTCCGAAAGCGCGAATTTAGCAAGCAAAGCGAAGCCGTCCACCGCTCTTTTTGCGAAACACGCCATAAAGCGGAGCTGCCAATCTTTTAGATTTCTCTCTTGCTTCTGCAAAGATGCTACCACATTCCGAAAATATAATCGAACATTCGTGCGATTATTTGTGCTATACTTCCAATTGTCGAACCAATGGGGGCGCGGCCGTATTTGCTAGCAAACGGCCGTCCATGCGCAATCGCCTTACCACGCCCTCAAGATCCTCTTCAAATTGCATAGCTGTATTTGCGAAACGGTGTCTCCGCCTTGGGACCTTGCGCCCAATTGCCATATCCCTTGGCAAGCTACCCGCGAAGCGACAACTCCCTAGCGAAGTACATCCTCGCTACCACGGAGCCTTGGCTTCAACGCGTCTCGCAGATTCGCAGCTCTTGCAGAACTGTATCCGATTAGATACACTTGAGGAGGAGTTCATGGAAGTCCGAATGACACGAGAATTTAAAAAATGGTTCGGAAAACTAAGGGACGGTAATGCGAAATCGGCAATTGCTCTTCGGATAGGATCCGTGCAGTTGCACGAACAGATTTCAGGGGACTGGAAACCACTTGGAGAAGGCATCCTTGAACTGAGGTTTCATATCGGCCCAGGTTATCGGGTGTACGCAGCAAGAGAGGGATCAATGCTTCTCCTTCTGCTTCTGGGAGGGAACAAAGCAAGCCAGCAAAGAGACATAAAACACGCTAAGCGCATTCTAAAGAAGTGGAGGAACAGCCATGCGCGTTAAAACTTACGAATGGAACGTTCTCGATTATCTCAAAACCGAAGAGGATTACGCCCATTATTTGAATGCCGCCATCGAGGAAGGCGATCCCGACCTGCTGCAAATGGCTATTGGCGACATCGCACGCGCTAAGGGGATGACCAGCGTAGCGGAAGACGCGGGACTTGGACGCGAAAGCCTTTACAAAGCCCTGCGCGCCGAGGCGAACCCTTCGTTCAAAACTATCGCGAAGGTAGCGAAAGCTTTGGGGCTGAAGATCACGTTTGTGCCGGCATAAGACAATCTTGACGACGTAACGCCAAGGCCGGCAGCATCACGCCATCGTAGAAATTGCCGACGCATCCCTGGGCTGAAAATGGTCGAGTGCAAAAACGATCTCGAGGAAGCACTGCGTCAGTGCTGATTGCTGCGCAAGCGATGCGCAATCGGTGCGTCAGCATGCTCGCATGTTTTCACTGATTTTTGCATTTTACCTGTTAGAGACGCATTTTTGGCATTGTCTTGTCAGTGGCTGAATGCGGCGGTCGCCCCTATACTTGAGAAGCGTAAGCACACAAGGAACGGGGGCGAACATGTTGCAAGAAGCCGCATCATCGATGCGATTCAGCACACCGAGTTCACCAATCAATGTGCCACAATCGTCAGCGGACATGCACGTTTCGAGGCACGCGGCCCTTTGTGCACTTGTACTGTTTCGCTTTGCCGCATGCCTCGTCGCCGTCACCGGCTGCGCTTCGCAACCAATGGCAACCGACGAAGGTACGGCGGGCTTTCCCTCTACGCCCTCTTCGCAAGGCACGGACGCGCCTGAGCAATCTCCCTCCTCCCCCTCAGGCGCGTCCACCTTCGCCGCAAATCTTCCCGATGCCGACGCGGCAGACGCCGCCAGCGCTCAGCCGCTTATCATCGAGGAAACGGGCTGGTGGGCCAAAGATGGCTACGTGCATTACGGCATAACAGTGCGCAATCCTAACAGCGTTGCCGCAGCAAACGCCGTTGTGCAGGTAACGCTATTCGACGAGCAAGGCACCGTCCAGGGAACTTGGGAGAGCGCAATCGGGCTTGTTAAGGCCGAACAAACCGTTGGATTTGCCGGAGAAGCTGGCGACGGGCTTGTGCCGGATCGCGTGGAATTTGCCATGGACGACAACTCCGTGACCTGAAAAGACGGGTCTTTAACATCGCCGTTCGCCATCGGCACATTCAGCGAAGAGGACAATCTGTACTTCTGTTACGAAATCACGGGGCAAATCACGAACGCCACCGATGCATACGAGTCAACCGCGAATCTGTCGGTGCTACTGCGCGATGACGAGGGGCGCATTGCAGCCGGCTACACCGGGTCGGCATACCGCATAAAGGCGCAGCGCACGAAAGATTTCCTGGTCACACTGCACTCCGCGCCCGACCACGCAAAGGTCGAGGTGTACGCGCAGCCGGCCTGACAAGGGTTGTAAGGGGAAACAGCCGAGCGGCTCGGGGCTCGGGGCTCGGGGCTCGGGGCTCGGGGCTCGGGGCTCGGGGCTCGGGGCTCGGGGCTCGGGGCTCGGGGCTCGGAAAAGCGTCTCGCACGCAGCATAAATTGCTAGGCAAACCAAGGATGAGGGGGGATGCGATGCCGAGTATAAAAACCTATATCGACCTGCTGGAACGCTTGCAAAGCGTCAACGTGCACGTTGATGCGCAGCGCTGCCTTGCCGTACGCAACCGCAATATCGCATGCGGGCGCTGTGCCCAAGCATGCACATCGGGCTGCATCAGCGTGAGCAATGGGCTCCTTAATGTGCATCCCGAGCACTGCATCGGATGCGGAACGTGCGCATCGGTCTGCCCGACCGGCGCGCTCTCGCCGCGAAAACCCGATGACCGCGCGCTGGCGCGATCAGCTGCCGCAGCTATGCGAGCAACCGGCGGCACGGTGGTGTTCGCCTGCGAGCAGCTGATTCACGCAGCAGGCAACGCCATCAACCCCGAAACCGTAGTGGCCGTGCGTTGCATCGGCCGCGTAGATGCAAGCCTGCTGGTGCTCCTAGCATCCGCAGGCGCAAAAGCACTGCGCCTGACCTGCGGCAACTGCGAAAAATGTGAGCATTCACCCGGAAAGCGCGTTGCGGAAGACATATGCCAAGACGCCAACACCATACTCGCTGCTTGACAAAGCGGCTCCCACGTCAGCGTTTCCCCTAAGCTGCCTGCGTACTGCCGCGCCACGCGCAAAGCTTCCTGGGACCCCGAGCGCCGCGCATTCCTGCAATCCGCGCGCGATTTGGGACGCGACGCCGCCACCGACGCCGCAGAGTTGGCAATCGACCGCGCCTTCGACCACGAAACCGCCGTTGAGCACACGCGCCGAGCAGCCATGGAGACAGGCGCACTGCCAAGGTTCTTTCCACCACGCCGCGCCGTGCTGCTTGACGCGCTGAAGCACATGGAGCAACCGGAAGACGTCATGATCGGCACACGCGTATGGGGGTACGCCGTCATCGACGACGACCGTTGCTCGGGCTGCGGCATGTGCGCCGCATTCTGCCCCACGGGCGCGCTTACAAAGAGGGAAACTGCAACGCCGGACGCAAACACGTGGCTGGCCAGCAGAAACGGCGCTTCCCACATAACGCTTGTCCATGCACCGGAACTGTGCCTGCAATGCCGCGCATGCGAGCAGCTTTGCCCCGAACACGCTCTCATGCTTTCGGACGAGGTGTTCGCCATCGACATAGGCCGCGGGCGCATCGACGAGCACCAGCTCCGCGATATCCACCGCGACAAAGGCGGGCCCAACGCCATCCGCAACTCCATGAGCAAGCTCATCAACAGCCCCTATGTAACCGGATAGCAAAAACTCTATGTTAAACCACCGTTGACATCTGTCGTACCCACCAGCTGTAATCGGGATGAGGCTCGATGTGGGTGATCCTCCTCGTGTAGAAGCACTCGCCTTCGGCCTCGTGGCGGAACAGGAGCTGCCTGCGGTCGCGCCCGCCTCGCTTGAACTGCTCGCGCCAGCAGAACCAGTCCAGGTAGCGCCGCAGCCTGCGCGTGGACACGCCGTGCATGGGCGCCAGGAACCCGCGCAGCCGGGAGCGCAGGGCGTTCACCGCGTTTATGTCGGCGGCCGCCGGCCCGCCCGCCTTCACCGACCGGTGCGCCGCCCGCCCCGCGGTCGCGCCGACGTAGGCGGGGTTGTCGTCGGTGACGAAGGAGCTGCCCCTGGGCACGGCGGCGAGCGGCGCCAGGCCGGCGTCGCCGGCGCCGATCGCGCCGCGCTCGCCGAGCGCGCAGAAGCAGTCGCCCAGCTCGTTGACGCCGCACAGCACGCAGAACGAGCGCTTGGAGCGCCCCTTCTGCCCCCGCCGGCCGTCCTGGCCGTTGCGGTGGCGGCGGCGCGGCATGGCGAACGGCCCGCTGCGCGAGTGGTTGCCCGACAGGTTCTCCCTGATCAGGAGCTCGTCGACCTGGAACTCGCCGGCCCTCGGCGCCGGGGTGCGCGCCGCCATCACCTCGCACGCGCGCATCCTCATGAACCACGCCGTGCACAGCGACGCGCCGCAGCGCCGCGCGCTCTCGCGCAGGCTCGGCCCGTCGGCCATGCACTCGGCGAACGCCATCCGCGCCGACGCCGGCAGCTTCGACCGCGACAGCAGCCCGAGCGTCTTCGCCGACCAGGTCCTGCCGCACCCCGGCACAGCCAGCGCTGCTCGCCCGAGCGCCCGCGGCCCTTGCGCACCGAGCGCCCGCAGCCGCAGCGCGGGCACGCGCCGGCCCGCCCGTCGGCGCCCGCAAGCGCGTCGGAGGCCAT
This sequence comes from Senegalimassilia sp., assembly GCF_977052095.1. Classification (NCBI taxonomy): domain Bacteria; kingdom Bacillati; phylum Actinomycetota; class Coriobacteriia; order Coriobacteriales; family Coriobacteriaceae; genus Senegalimassilia; species Senegalimassilia sp. Next base: position 189 of record NZ_CDRSTZ010000044.1, on the reverse strand, counting down.
CTCGTCGGCGATCGCCGCCTTGAGCTCGGCCACGAGCGCGAGCTTCTCCTCGCGCGTCATCTTAGACGTGATTTCGGATAGAATGGGGTCCACGGGCCCTCCTCGCATCTCGGTTTCTTGGTCGATATCGATGATACAGGAGGGCCCTTCCTCACCTGTCCCGCACGTGGGACTATGTCAACGGTGGTT
>NZ_CDRSTZ010000043.1:0-17211 GCF_977052095.1 Senegalimassilia sp. | reverse complement strand
ACTTGCGTACCGAAGTACGCGGCTCCCAGCTCAGCTGGGCGCGCCCGCTCGGGCGCATAGATGGTTTGTGAACAAGCCACTGGCTTGTTCGCTCCCGCGAATTCCGGGCACCACAGCGGTCCTCGCTGACTTTGGTGCGACCTGCGGGTTTGCGTCACCATTCTTTCCCTCAGGCGTCGGTTTTGCTACAGGTGGGGAAAAGGAAACGGTTTTTGCGGAATCTGTGCAATAATATGAAGCGCTCGGCGGCGGCCGGGCGCTTTTTCGTTGCGTTTGCGGCGCGCGCCGCGTAGAAGGGAATGGCCATGGGCGAAAGCGTGAAAACCGATGGTGCCGAAAAGGATATGCGCCGGTCCACCGACAGGCGCGTCGTGCGCACGCGCAAGGCCATTCGCGAGGCGTTCTTCAAGCTTATGGAAGAGCAGGACTACCACAAGATCACCATCGCATCCATCGCGCGCGAGGCCGATATCGACCGCAAAACGTTCTACCTGCACTACGGCTCGGTCAGCGATCTTGCCGACGAGATCATCTACGACGAGGCGCAAACCATCATGGAAAGCTGTCGCGACGCGCTGCGCAGCGGCGGGCAGAGCATCAACGTGGCCGAGCTGTTCCACAGCATCAGCATTGCGCTTGCCCCCGATATGTCGCGCAGCCGCCTGGTGGTGCAGCACGCGTCGCTGCCCGACATGCTCGACAGGCTTGAGGCAAGTCTGGTTGAGGTGGTGCTGGCCGACAACGCGCTTGGCCTGAAGCGCGACGACCCGTATCTGCAGTTCACGGTGTCGTTTTTCTGCGCCGGCATCGTGGCGGTGTACCGCCGCTGGCTTATGTCCGAATCAAGCATCCCGCTTGACGACATCGCGCAGGCGGCCAGCACGTGCGTGTTCGAGGGCCTCAACGGCGTGCTGGCGAACATGCAGGACGCCGCGAAGGAGAAAGCGCTTTCGTAAGGCTTCGTAAAGCGCCCGTAAAGGCGCTGTGTGCATTTGGTAGTTGGCAATAGCGTGTAACGCGCAGGTCAAATTATGACGTATACTCTAACCCGTCACAACGAGCATCTTATATGGGTCGGGGCGGCGCCAAGTTCCGAACCTGGTCAGGTCCGGGAGGAAGCAGCCATAAGGGGCCTCTGACGAGCGCCCTGTCCCATATAGGATGCTCTTTTTGCGCCCAAAACACAGGGGCTGCACCCCGAATGCGTGCAAACCGGGGTGAAACGGCGTTGGAAAGGCATATATGGGTATCATCGATTTCTTCCTCAACCTGTTAAGCGACCCGCGCGGCGCCATCGCCGGATGGATCATCACGTTGGGCGCGGTGTGGGTGTACACACCGCTGTTCTTGATCGTGTTCGTGGAAACGGGCCTGGTATTCTTCCCGTTTCTGCCGGGCGACTCGCTACTGTTCGCGGCGGGCGTGTTCTCGGCCGACGGCGGCGGGCTGCACCTGTGGGCCACGCTGCTGGTGTTCTACGCGGCGGCCATCCTGGGCAACACGTCGAACTACTGGATTGCTCGCTTCTTCGGCGCGCGCATCATCGACTCCGGCAAGGTGAAGGCGCTCACGCCCGAGCGCATGGCCAAGCTCGATAGCTTCTTCGAGAAGTATGGCGGGCTCACCATCGTCATCACGCGCTTCATGCCGTTTTTCCGCACGTTCGCCCCGTTCATCGCCGGCACCGGCCACATGAACTTCGCGAAGTTCACGCTGTTCAACGCCATCGGTGGCATCTCGTGGGTCAGCTTGTTCGTGCTGGTGGGCTACTTCTTCGGCGGCGTGCCGTTCGTGCAAGACCACTTCGAGATCATCGTGCTGGGCATCGTGGCGGTGTCGGTGGCCCCTGCCGTCATCGGCGCGGTGAAGGCGGCGCTGTCAAGCCGCAAGGCCAAAGCGTAGGCGCAACCCGACGCGCGCACGCGCTCGCACAACGCGCTCGCAACGCCCGGACTTCGGTTCGGGCGTTTTTCGTATTCGGAAAGCCGCTCGGTCGGCAAGTGCCGCGCGTGCCCCTATAATGAAGCAAACCCTTGATGCCCGCGCCCGCGGGCTTTTCGCACACAACACGCACCACGATGAGGAGCACCGCATATGGCAGAAGCGCTGTACCGCAAATACCGTCCGCAGATCTTCGAGGACGTGGTGGGGCAGGAGCAGATCGAGCGCACCATCAAAAACGCCATCGAGCAGGACAAAGTCAGCCATGCGTACCTGTTCTGCGGGCCGCGCGGCACGGGCAAGACCACCACGGCGCGCCTGCTTGCTAAGGCGCTTTTGTGCCAGAAGGGCCCCACGCCCGATCCGGACGGCACGTGCGAAGACTGCCAGATGATCGCCGAGGGCGTACACCCCGACGTGTACGAACTTGACGCCGCAAGCCGCACGGGCGTAGAGAACGTGCGCGAAGAGATCATCAACCGCGTGCAGTTCGCGCCCACGCGCGGCCGCTACAAGGTCTACATCATCGACGAGGTTCACATGCTGTCCATCGCGGCGTTCAACGCGCTGCTGAAAACGCTTGAGGAGCCGCCCGACCACGTCGTGTTCATCCTGGCAACCACCGACCCGCAGAAGGTGCCCGAAACCATCCATTCGCGCTGCCAGCGCTTCGACTTCCGCCGCATCTCCAACGAGTCCATCGTGTCGCGCTTGGGCGCGGTATGCGTGGCCGAAGGTGTGGAATTCGAAGGCGATGCGCTTGACCTGATCGCGCACCACGCCGGCGGAGGCATGCGCAATGCGCTGACGTCGCTTGAGCAGATGATCGCGTTCGGCGAAGGCAAGGTCACGCTTGCCGTGGCGGAGCGCATGCTTGGCGGCGTGGACTCCAACGACATGGCCAATATCGTGCGGGCCATCGGCGCGCGCGATGCCGCCGCGTGCTTCCGCTGGATTGCGGAATTCGTGGAATCTGGTTCTGACCTGGCGCAATTCGCGCGCGAACTTGCGCAGCACGTGCGCAACCTGTACGTGATGAGCTTGACGGACACCGATGTGGCCCTTGACGTAAGCGCTTCCGAGCGTCGTCAGCTTGCCGATGAGCTGCCCTTGTTCGGCCCTGACCGCTTGGCGCGCATGCTGCAGGTGCTTGGCGATGTGATGGCCGAGCTGAAAACGTCCACGAACCCGCGCCTGTCGTTCGAGATCGGCTGCACGCGCATGGTGCGCCCCGACGGCGACCTGACGCTTGAGGCGCTTGCCGAGCGCATCGAGGCGCTTGAGGCGGGCAAGAGCGCCGTGGCCATGGGGTCTGCGGCGGCGCCGGCTGCGCCAGTGGCTGCCGCGCCTGTTGCCACCGCGCCGCAGCCCGAAGCTCGCCGCGCACCTGCTGCCGCTGCGCCCCAGCCGGCACCACAGCAAGCAGTCCCGGCAGGTCGCCCGGCGGCTCCATGGCAAACCGCCCAGCCCGCAGCACCCGCGTTCCCGCAGCCCGCAGCAGATCCTGCGCCACAGCCCGCTCAGCCTGCAGCTTCCGTGCCAGCCGCGCAGCCTGCTCCCGCTGCGACTCCCGCGGCCGCCGCCCAGCCCGCAGCTGGCGGCAACCCGCAGCTGGCGGCAACCATGGAAAACCCCGCGGCACTGCAGCGCATGTGGCAGGCTACCCTGGCCAGCCTCAAACGCAGCAAGGCGGCATACGGCGTGCTGTTCTTGGGAACGAAGGCCGTGTGGAACGCCCAGTCGAACATGCTGTCCATCGAATTCCCGAAGGAGAATGCATTCGCGTTCAAGGCCGTGCAGAAGCCCGACGTGCAGGAAGCCGTGGCCGCGGCCTTGTCGCAGGCGTGCGGCGGCCAGAACGTCCCGTTCGCCTACCAGCAGGCAGGTTCGGCGCCGGCTCCTGCCGCCGCTGCGCCTGTCGCGCGTGCAGTGGCACCTCGCCCGCAAGCGTCTGCTCCTGCGGCCTCGCGTCCGCAGGCGCCGGCGGTCACCACGCCGCCGTGGAAGGACGACCAGGTACCCTACGGCGACTTCGACGCGCCTATGCCCGAAGACGAGCTTCTGAACGCGCCGGCCGGCCCCGTGCCGCGCGCGGCCGCTCCGCGCCCGGCATCGCGCCCGCAAGCAGGGGCAACAACGCAGCGCCCGGCACCTCCTGTCGCCGCGTCTGTGCGCCCGCAAGCGCCTGCGCAATCGGCATCGCGCCCGGCGGCTCCTCAGGCGCCCGCCCCGGAGCCCCGCTCGCAGGCGGCTTCCGCGGCTCAGCCGGCATCGCAGCCGGTGTTGCCCGGCGCCGCGCAAACGCCCGACGAGCTGCAAGCCATCTTGCAAGCGGGCTTCGGTGGCGATGTGACGTTCGAAGAAGTCAAGGATTAACGGCCACACGGGTACTGGCGCCCGGTACAATGCTATGGTTTGCAATAACGTAATCGCATACGAGATAGGATAGAACATGGGACGTAAAGGCGGATTCCCCGGCGGCGGCATGGGCAACATGAACGCCATGATGAAGCAGGCGCAGAAGATGCAGATGGAGCTTGCGCGCGCTCAAGAGGAGATCCAGGACATGACGTTCGAGGCTTCTGCTGGCGGCGGCATGGTCAAAGCGGTTGCCAAGGGCGACAACACCCTGGTCAGCCTTACCATCGACCCCGAGGCCGTTGACCCCGAGGACGTAGAGATGCTGCAGGACATGATCGCCGCAGCCGTCAACGAGGCGCTGCGCGGCGTGGCCGACCTGTCCAGCCAGCGCATCAACGCCGCAACGGGCGGTATGAACATCCCTGGCTTGATGTAGGAAGCGCACCGTGCAATCGGCACCTGCCATCCAAAAGCTGCTCGACGAGCTGGAGCGTCTTCCCGGCGTGGGCCCGAAATCGGCGCAGCGCATGGCGTATTGGATCTTGAACACCGACCGCGCCACGGCGCTGCGCTTGGCCGAGGCCATCGTGGAAGTGAAGGACACGGTGCATTTCTGCAGCCGTTGCTTCAACTACGCCGAAGAGGACGAGTGCGAGATTTGCCGCTCCACCAGCCGCAATCGACAGCTTCTGTGCGTGGTCAGCGAACCGCGCGACATCCCGCCCATCGAGCGCACGGCCGTATACCAGGGCCTGTACCACGTGCTTGGCGGCGCGCTGTCGCCTATGGACGGCATCGGCCCGGACAACCTGCACATCGCCGAGCTGATGGCGCGCCTTGCGACCGAGGACATCGAAGAGGTGGTGTTGGCCACGAACCCGAACGTGGAGGGCGAAACCACCGCTGCGTACCTGGCGCGCCTTATCAAGCCGCTTGGCATCAAGGTGACGCGCCTGGCAAGCGGCTTGCCTGTCGGCGGCGACTTGGAGTTCGCCGACGAGGTAACCCTTGGTCGCGCGCTTGAAGCGCGCCGCCAGCTGTAGGGAAGCAAAACGCGCAAAACGAAAGCGCCCGCAAACGTTTGGTTTGCGGGCGCTTTGCATGCAGAAAGGCAAAAAGAAAGGGATTCCGCCCCCTCCAAAAAACGGAATCCCTTCTTTTAACGAAGCCGTAGCTTCCGAAAAAAGCGACTTTCATTCTAGCATTTGCTTCACGAAATATCAATATTTTCTTTCGGTCAAAGGCGATGAGTTGGGAAAAGCGTTCGTGAGGGCCGAAGCGCTGTACGAAAATGGGCACGTGAACAAGATAATCTGTCGCCGGCCTTTTCTTGCCGGTGGGCGGTGCGTGCTATACTTTCGCACACGAAAGGACGGAACGAATGATTGATTTTCCCAGCCCCGCCGTGTCCATCGTCGGGCGTCATAATTCAGGAAAAACAACCCTTATCGAAAAACTCATCGCCGAGCTGGTGGGGCGCGGGTTCGATGTGGGCAGCGTGAAGCATCACAGCCACGTCGGCTTCGACATCGACATCCCGGGTAAAGACTCGTGGCGCCACCGCCACGCCGGCGCTAGCGAAACCGTCATCGCGGCCCCGGGGCAGATGGCGCGCATCAAAACCACCGAGGGCGAGCTTGAATGCGCCGATATCGTGGCCAGCATGCCCGGGCACGATGTGGTCATCGTCGAGGGGTACCGCAAAAGCGGCCTGCCCACCATCGAGATCATGCGCGCGGGCAACGCCGCCGACGCGCGCACGGCCGAGGTGTTCGCCGAAGGCGCGCGCAAGGGCTGGGCGCTGGGCACCGATTTCACTCAGTTCGGTCGCAACGCCATTCCTCACGTGGACGACGCGGACGCGCCTGAGCCTGCTGAGGCGCCGAAGCTCACGGCGTCCGAGGAAGCCGAGTTCGCCCGCCAATACCCGAACCGCACCGACATCTCCAACAAGATGCCCACGGCCTCCACGGTTGCCGTGGTCACGGATATCCCGCAGGGCGCTCAGGCGGCGGACGTGTACGGCATCCCCGCCTTCGACATCGACGACGTGTCGGCGCTGGCCGATTTCGTGGAGCAGGCGTTCGCGCGCCCGCGCGTGTCGCTGGTCATCCAAGCCGGCGGCGAAAGTCGGCGCATGGGACGCAGCAAGGCCACGGTGCCGTTTTGCGGCCGTCCGTTAATCTGCCGCATGGTCGAGCGCCTCTCGCCGGTGGCCGACGAGCTTATCATCACCACGAACGAGCCGGAAAACCTGGCGTTTCTGCACACGCAGTACCCGAACCTGCACATTCAGCTGGTGTGCGACGCCGTGGAGGAACGCGGCGCGCTGCCGGGGCTGTACACGGCGCTGCGCGCGGCGCGCAACCCCTATGTGGCCGTGGTGGCCTGCGACATGGTGTTCGCCAGCCCGGCTTTGGTAGTGGCCGAGGCGCTTGAGATGACGAAGTCGCGCGCGGACGTGGTGGTGCCCGTGAACAAGCACGGGTTCGAGCCGTTCCACGCGGTGTACCGCCGCATGGAGTGCCTGCCGGCGGTGCGCGCGGCGCTCGACCGGGGCGACAAGCGCGCGCAGATCTTCTTCGACCAGGTCAACGTGTGCGAGTTCCCGCAGGAAAAGGTGCTGGCCGCCGAGCCCATGGGCGGCTGCTTCATCAACGCGAACACGCCGGCCGAGCTTGCGGCGCTTGAGCGCGTAGTGCAGGATCAGACCGAAGGCTAAAAGGCGGCCCGGCGCCGCATCGGGGCGCTAGGCCGCGCAGGCATCAGGAAACGAAAGCTTCGGGGGGAGCATATGCCGAACATCGCCGATATCATCGAAGTGGCCGAAGAGCTTGAAGACAAGCCCGTGCTAGCGATGCCGCGTCGTTGCGTGGTGGTGCGCAACCGCAATGCGTCGTGCCGCAAGTGCATGGACGCCTGCCTGGCAGACGCCATATCCATCCACAACAACGTCATGGCCGTGGACTACAAGCGCTGCGTGGGTTGCGGCGCGTGCACCACGGTGTGTCCCACTGAGGCGCTCGTGTCCATCAGCCCCATGGACGAGCAATTTGCCCAGGCCGCCGCAAGCTCGCTTGAGCAGCTTGGCGGCACGCGCGCCGTCATCGCGTGCGCTCGCATCGCGTCGAAGGGGCTGGCCGACCCGCACAAATACGCTGAGGTGCCGTGCATGGCGCGTGTGGACGAGTCGGTGCTGGTGGAGCTTGCGGCGGCGGGCGCTGACGACGTGGTGCTGGTGGACGGCGTGTGCAAAACGTGCAAGTACCGCGCAACCAGCGCCGGCGTGGACGAAACGGTGGCCTCGGCGAACAGCCTGCTTGAGATGCAGGGTGCACCGGCCGTGGTGCGCCGCGCGTCGGAGTTCCCCGAAGGCATGGCCCTTGCCAACCCCAACAGCCTACTGGGCGAATCGCGCCGCGGGTTCTTCACGTCCGGGGCGTCGTGGACGGCCAACGCCGCCGGTAAAACGGCTGACATGGTCATTCGCAAGAACCTTGGCATGGGCAAGAAGCAGCAAACGTTGCGCGAGCAGCTTGGCGCGGGGGATTCCGGCACGCTGCCGCAGTTCGAGGAACGCCGCCGCACGCAGGTGCTCGACGCGCTCGATCGCCTGGGGCAGCCCGTGCAACCCGACATTAAGACGCGCCTGTTCGGCAACGTCAGCATCGACATCTCGAAGTGCAACACGTGCGGCATGTGCGCGGTGTTCTGTCCCACCGGGGCGCTGAAGAAAAGCGACATCAAGCCCAGTCCGAACGCCGACGGCACGCCCGACGGCGGCAGCTTCCTTGAGTTTTCGTGCGCCGAATGCGTGCAGTGCGGCCTGTGCGTCGACGCGTGCATGAAGAAGTGCATCACGGTAAGCCCCGTGGTATCCACGGCCGAACTGTTCGATTTCGAGCCGCGTTTCGTATATTTGCCGAAACCACAAGCACGACCAGGCATTTTGTCGGGAATTCGCCGCTAGGGAAGCGTGGGAGAAATATTTCTCAAAAAAGTTCTCCCGTTTTCGAATCCGTTGTGGTAACATATCCGTCGCTGCGAAAGCGGCATCGGGATGTGGCTCAGCTTGGTAGAGCGCTGCGTTCGGGACGCAGAGGCCGCAGGTTCAAATCCTGTCATCCCGACCATTTACATGGTCAGGCTCGGTGTTCGCACCGAGCCTTTTTCATGTCAGGCGGTCGATGGGCCTGGGAAAAGGGCGGCGTTCGGCTTCAGATGTGCTTTTCATCGAAGGCGCATCATTTAACACGCCCGTGTGTTAAAGTGTCCGGCGTTGATTTATCTGGCCTGTTCATAGGGCCTGGGCGAGTACTTGGAGGACACATGAAATTTCTGGGTATGGGTGTACCGGAGCTTCTGATCATCCTCGTGGTGATCCTGCTTATCTTCGGCCCGAAGAACCTGCCAAAGCTCGGCAGCGCTCTGGGCAAGACCGTCAAGAACCTGCGTGAGGGCATGGCCGACAACAAGAAGGACGACGAAGAAGTCGAAGAGCTTGAGGAAGACGACGAGGAAGCCGAGAAGCCGGCTCCGAAGAAGACCACTGCTGCTCGCAAGAAGAGCGAATAGCTCGCAGCTTTGCAGGTTGTAATGCGGTATGCGCATAAGGGCTGCGGCTCGGCGCATACCGCTTTTTCGTATAGATAGGTGGAAAACATGGCTGACAACTACATTCTGACGCCCGAAGGCAAGCAGCAGCTTGAAGAAGAGCTGCATTACCTGGAAACCGAGAAGCGCGCCGAGGTGGGCGAGCGCATCAAGGTTGCCCGCGAATTCGGCGACATTTCCGAGAACTCCGAGTACGACGACGCGAAAAACGAGCAGGGCATGATGGAGGCTCGCATCGCCGAGATCACCCGCATCCTGGGCGAGGCCACCGTTGTGGCAACCCCGAAGCGCTCGAACTCCGTGCACATCGGCTCTACCGTCACGGTTGACATGGGCGGTCGCGAGCGCGTGTTCACCATCGTGGGCGCTGCCGAGGCTGACAGCCACGCCGGCAAGATCTCCAACGAGTCCCCGGTCGGCGCGGCCCTGCTTGCGCACAAGAAGGGCGACGAGATCGAGACCACCGGCCCGACCGGTCGCGTCATCAAGATGAAGATTCTCTCTATCGAGCATTAATTCTGTTTCGCCGGTCTGCCGGCCGGCGAATTTACTTGATGCTGCGGGCACCTGTGGCACGCCATCTTCGCATTCAGCTGCGCGGGCATGGCCCAAAGGCCAATGCCCGCTTGCTTCACGCGAATACGACGCACCACAGCCGCCCTCGCTGACTCTTCCATATCCCCGGGTAGATTGTTCCTGAATCTCCTGTTGAGGAAGGGTCTTTTACATGTCCCTGGTTTGTTTAGAAGGGCTTTCTGTATGAGCAATTCTCCTGAAGTTATTGAAGACGACCCCATTGAGGTGCGCAAGGCCAAGCGTCAGGCGCTGCTTGATGCGGGCGAGAACCCGTACGGCCATGCGTTTGACTACAGCCATCACCTGGCTGAGCTTGAGCAGCTGTACGCCCATCTTGAAGATGGCGCTTCCACCGAGGACGCCGTCAAGGTTGCCGGCCGCATCATGTCCAAGCGCGTGCAAGGCAAGATCGCGTTTTTGGGCCTGCGCGACGCCACGGGCGATATGCAGCTGTTCTGCCGCATCAACGAGCTGGGCGAAGACGCGTTCGCGCGCCTGAAAGACCTTGATGTGGGCGACTGGATCGGCGTAGAGGGCACCATGATGCGCACGAAGCGTGGTCAGCTGTCCGTTGCCGTTACCGCTTTCGAGCTTTTGAGCAAGTCCATCCGTCCTTTGCCCGAGAAGTTCCACGGCCTGGCTGACAAGGAAACGCGCTATCGTCAGCGCTATGTCGACCTGGTTATGAACCCCGAGGTCAAGCAAGTGTTCGAGAAGCGCTTCAAGATTGTGGCCGCCATCCGCCGCTACATGGAGGACCAGGGCTTCTACGAGGTGGAAACGCCGTTTTTGCACCCCATCTTGGGCGGCGCGAACGCCAAGCCGTTCGTCACGCATTTCAACGCGCTTGATCGCGACTACTTCCTGCGCATTGCCACCGAGCTACCGCTGAAGCGCCTGCTGGTCGGCGGGTTCGAGAAGGTGTTCGAGATCGGCCGTCAGTTCCGCAACGAGGGCATGGACCCGTACCACAACCCCGAGTTCACCACCATGGAGGCCTACCAGGCGTTTTCCGACCTCAACGGCATGATGGACCTCACGCAGGGCTTCATCCAGGCTGCCGCGCAGTCCGCGTGCGGCACGCTGCAGGTCAGCTACCAGGGCGTTGACATCGACCTGTCCGGCGATTGGCCGCGCGAGACCATGTGCGGTCTGGCCAGCCGCTACGCCGGCGAAGAGGTGTCGTTCGACCGCACGCGCGAAGAGCTGGTTGCCATTCTGGAGAAAAACGGCGGCCACGCCGAGGACGCCTGGGGCAAGGGCAAGCTCATCTCCGAGATCTTCGAGGCCGTGGCCGAGGAGAAGCTGGTGCAGCCCACGTTCGTGACCGAGCATCCGCTTGAGATTAGCCCGCTGGCCAAGAAGATGCCGAACAATCCCGAGCTCACCGAGCGCTTCGAGCTGTTCATCTGCGGCCACGAGTACGCCAACGCGTTCAATGAGCTGAACGACCCGGTTGATCAGGCCGAGCGCTTCCGCGCGCAAGTGGAGGCCAAGGACATGGGCGACGACGAGGCCATGGGCTACGATGCCGACTACATCCGCGCGCTGGAGTACGGCATGCCGCCGGCAGGTGGCGTGGGCATCGGCATCGACCGTTTGACCATGCTGCTTACCGACAGCCCCACCATCCGCGACGTGCTGCTGTTCCCGCACATGCGCGACGAGGCGCCGGCGGGCGGCTCGAAGCCCGCGGCGAAGCCGGCGGCCGAACCGGCCGAGGAAGCGCCCGAGGCCATCGATTTCTCGAAGGTGGTCATCGAGCCGCTGTTTGAGGACGAGGTGGACTTCGACACGTTCAGCAAGTCCGACTTCCGCGCCGTGAAGGTGAAGGACTGCATCGCGGTGCCGAAGAGCAAGAAGCTGCTGCAGTTCACGCTTGACGACGGCACGGGCGAAGATCGCACCATCCTGTCGGGTATCCACGCGTACTACGAGCCCGAGGAGCTGATCGGTCGCACGCTCATCGCCATCACGAACTTGCCGCCGCGCAAGATGATGGGCGTGGCGTCCTGCGGCATGCTGCTGTCGGCCGTGCACGAGGAAGAGGGCGAGGAGCGCCTGAACCTACTCATGGTCTCCAACCGTATCCCCGCCGGCGCGAAGCTGTACTAGTCCCGCGCAACGCAACCGCATATCGCTTGCAAAGCCGTCCTGGCCAGATTGGCCGGGGCGGCTTTTTTGTTGCCTGACAAGCCCAACTCCACTTGAATACTTCTTAAAAGTGCAGAAATTTCCGCTAATTCATCTCAATAGAAAATAACATTTACCTGCGTAAACATGTGCTCTAATCACTTTTGTGTGACTCACCCCTTCACAATTCATCCAAGTTTTCGTCCTTTTTCGGTCAGGCGCTCACCCCGGCGGGCGCGTAGAGTTCGCAGCGTCAACGGGGCGCAGGGCCAAACGGTCGCAGCGCTTGCACTGAAGCGCAAACGCCCTTCGACAAGACGAGAGAAGGGGATCAATCATGGCAATCGATTTGGTAGAGCACAATCCGATGCTCAAAAAGCCCGTCGCCTGCGTGCTGGCGCTGTTCGCTGAAACCGAGACGCTTGACCGCGCTACGGTGGAGTCCCAGGCGGGCGAGGCGTGGAGTGAATCCTATTCCCAGGCTCCCGCAACCGTCATCGAAATCCTGGTGCGCAACGGCGCGCTTGTGGAGCAGCTGACCGTTGACGGCCAGCCCTACGACGGCACGCTTGAGGACATCCAGCGCGACGAATCCATTCCGCTTGAGGCCGATGTGGCCGACAGCATTTCCCTGACCGAGGCAGGTCGCGACCTGGCCGCCTCCATCGATCCCGATTTCACCATGCGCCAGCTGCTGGCAGCCCGCCCTCATTACCGCGAGGTGTTCGCCCGCGTGTTGAACGTGTGCGCAGCCGACGCCGGTGCAACCCGTCAGGCGGTCGAAGAGGCCGTGGAGGCGCAGGGCAACGTCATGTCGCCGGAAGGCAAGCGCGTGTACCCGCAGTTCTTCATGGACGCGCTTGAAACGGCCGGCGGCATCGAATGGGACGGCGCTTGGCGCGCCACCGACGCAGGCCGCCGCGCCATCGCGTAGGTCAATTCACTTGCGGCTGCCAATCTCCAGTCAGCCGCACACCTTATCCGGAAGCCGTCGCACGGCGCGCAGCGCGAAAGCGGCGATCCCTTCCTCTTGCTAAGTGCTCGGTGCATCCCTCCTCCTCTGGCACCGAGCTTGCCGAAGCGTGCACACCCCCCCCTCATAAGGCACGCGCGCGGCGCTCCGTGCAACGGCTTCCGGATTCATTCACCGCGCAGCAAGCGCAAGGGCAAAAGAGCCCAGCACAACCCCTATCAGGGCTTTCCGCGGCAAATGGGCCGCTTAAAGCAAGGACGAGTAAGCGAGTAAACGAAGAAAGGATGGGAGCGTTTTGGCACAGACGAACATCAGCCGCCGCAGCTTTGTGAAGCTGTCCGCGTTCGCGGGCGCTGCCGCCGCCATGGCAGGCGCTACGGCGAGCAACCTCATGCAGGTTGAGCCGGCAGCCGCCGCTACCACAGGCCAGGAGCAGAAGATCCGCACGATCTGCCGCGCCTGCCTGAACAACTGCGGCGTCGTTGCGCACGTGCGCGACGGCAAGGTCGTGAAGCTGGAAGGCGACCCGCAAGACCCCATGAACAAAGGCGCCGCGTGCGCGAAGGGCCTTGCCGGCATCCAGGCGCTGTACAACCCCAACCGCATCAAGTACCCCATGAAGCGCAAGGGCGAGCGCGGTTCCAACGAATGGGAGCGCATCTCCTGGGGCCAGGCCATGGACGAGATTTCGGCCGTTATGTGGGAGTGGTACCAGAAGGAAGGCCCGAAGTGCCTGGTCACGTCCACGGGCGGCGGCGGAAACCCGCAGTTCTTCAGCCCGGCGCGTTTCCTGTCCGTGTGGGGCGGCGGCAACTTCTTCGAGCCCGGCTGCGCGCAGTGTTACCTGCCGCGCAACCACATGGAGTTCTGCCTGAACGGCACGGCCGACACCAGTTTGGCCGACGGCCCGGTCACCGAGGTGTACCTGCCCGGTTACCTGCCCGACGACAAGTGCACGCCTACGAAGACGTACGTCATGTGGGGCGTCGGCCCTTCGTATCACGGCATCGGTTCAACGGGCCGCGTTGTCACCGAGCTGCGCAACAACGGCATGAAGACCGTCGTCATCGACCCGCGCCTGACGCCTGACGCCTCGCGCGCCGATGTGTGGCTGCCCATCCGCCCCGGCACCGACGTGGCGCTTATGCTGTGCTGGATCAACTACATCATCGAGCACGACCTGTGGGCGAAGGATTTCTGCCGCGAGTGGACGAACCTGCCCTTCCTGGTGCACGAGGACACGCGCTTGACTTATCGCGCAAGCGAGCTGGGCCTTGGCGCCGACGACGAGTACGTCGTGTGGGACAAGAAGACGAACGCGGCCGTGGCCATGCCGTACCCGTTCCCCTCAGACGGCTCCATCGACCCCGAGATGTTCGGCACCTACACGCTGCCCAACGGCGAGCAGGCTCGTACGGCGTTCCAGATTATGAAGGAGCACGTGGCCGAGTGGACGCTCGAGAAGGCCGCCGAGGTGTGCTGGCTTGACGCCGACAAAATCGAAGAAGCCATCAAGCTGTACGTGCAGGGCTGCCCGAATGCCGGCATTTCCCTGGGCGTGGCAACCGACCAGGCCATCAACTCCGCACAGGCTGCGCAGGGCGACGCCATCATGGACATCCTCATGGGCTGCATCCGTCAGCCCGGTTCCATCGTGCAGGACCGCCCGTGCTACGTCGAGCCGTGCAACTACGTCGTGCAGCCGTTCGGCCTGCATCATCCCGACCACCCGCTGCGCATGCCCGAGTCCGAGGCCAACGCGCGTCTGGGCTACACCGAGCACAAGGGCCTGGGCCACTGGCTGGCAAGCCACATCCCCACGGTGCTCAAGGCCATCGAGACGGGCGAGCCGTATCGTCCGCGCATCTGGATCGAGCGTTCGGGCAACAAGCTGGTCATGATTGGCAACGCCAAGCGCCTCTACGACGCCATGATGACCACCGAGCTGAACGTCCACATGTACATGCATTGGACCACCACCAGCGTGTGCTTGGCCGACTACGTGCTGCCCACGGCCGAGTGGCTTGAGACGGCCTACGCTCAGGACCGTCTGAACACGTACGCCATTCGCCGTCCTTGCACGCAGCTCTACGAAGCCGTCGACGAGTGCATGCACTGGTCATGGCTGGCCGCAGCGCTTGCCAAGCGCGGCCATCAGCGCTGCATCGACTCGTTTAACCCCGACATCGCGGGCAAGTTCTACGGCACGTACTGGAAGACCTACGACGAGTACAAAGACTACGTCGGCTACTTCGTGGGCAGCTTCTACTACAACCGCGAGGACTGGAACTGGGAGAAGTTCGACGCGCAGGCGCCGTCCGAGTACCAGACCATCGAAGAATACGCGGCGAAGTCCTACAACTCGCATCTGTTCCCCAGCGACGACGATCCCAGCAAGCCCGCTGGCTTCCACACCACGTCGAAGCGCTGCGAGCCGTACTTCGACGGCAACATCCTGCTGGGCAACACCGGCGCCATCGACGGTACCGGCACCATGGAGCCCGCCACCGACGTGTTCCCGAAGTCGAACAACTACAACCCGCTGCCGTACTACCTGGAGCCCTACGAGAGCCCCGTGGAAGGCGACCCGGGCTACGACCCGAAGTACCCCTACACGCTGACGCAGGGACGTCTGCCGGTGTTCCATCACGGCACGCTGCGCAACACGCCTTACACCCGCGAGATGTATCCGTACCCCGAGACGTGGATCAACCCCGTCACGGCCAAGGAGATCGGCGTGGAAGACGGCGACTGGCTGTGGCTGGAGTCCAAGCGCGGCCGCACCCAGGGCAAGGCGCGCATCACGAAGTCCGTGGCGCCGAAGGTCATCTACCAGGAGCGCTTCTGGTTCCCCGAGCTGCTTGATTCGGACGATCCGAACCGCGCATGGCAGGCCATGAACATCAACCTGCTGACGCAGAACAGCGACGACTGCCCGTTCAACGACGTGTACGGCACGTACGTGCTGCGCGGCGTGCAGATCAACATCACGAAGGCCGACGGCGCGCCGGAGGGCATCTGGACCGAGCCCGAGCAGTTCAACGCGTGGCTGCCGCAGGAATCCGAGAACACTGGAGGGGGTAATGCCGTCTATGGCGCGTAATTGCTTGGTAGTGAACCTTGACCGCTGCATCGGCTGCTACAGCTGCGAGGTGGCGTGCAAGATGGAAAACGACGTGGCGATGGGCGAGCGCTGGAACAAGGTGCTGCAGATCGAGCCCGCGGGCACGTTCCCCGATGTGCACACGTACTGGCTGCCGGTGCATTGCCAGCAGTGCGAGAACGCCCCGTGCGTGCACGTGTGCCCCACCGGCGCCAGCTATCGCGACGAGGAGACGGGCAAGGTGCTCGTCGACAAGTCGAAGTGCATCGGCTGCCGTTACTGCATGATGGCCTGCCCCTACGGCGTGCGTTCGTGGAACAAGGAGCAGGAAGTCGTGGAGAAGTGCACCATGTGCAGCCACCTGACCAGCGCCGGCGAGAAGCCTGCGTGCGTGAAGAACTGCTGCGGCACGGCGCGTTTCTACGGCGATT
This sequence comes from Senegalimassilia sp., assembly GCF_977052095.1. NCBI lineage: Bacteria > Bacillati > Actinomycetota > Coriobacteriia > Coriobacteriales > Coriobacteriaceae > Senegalimassilia > Senegalimassilia sp. The sequence goes on along the minus strand of NZ_CDRSTZ010000043.1, from coordinate 1,079 downwards.
TGGACGACCCGGATTCCGATGTGTCCCGTGAGCTGGCGAAATACCCGGCTGAGTCCATCCACCACCTGCCCGATGTGGGCAACGCCCCGCTTTCGGCGTACATCCTCTCGCCGAAGTTCGGCAAGTGGGCGGGCGAAGACGTGCACCAGACCACGTCGAAGTACATGACGACGGAAGGGAGCGTCGACTAATGGAAGCTCAATGGTCCCTGGTTCTGTTCACCGTGATCAGCGGTGCGGGCGCCTGGCTGTTCGCCACGTCCATGGCCGGCGCGCTGGCCAAGAAAAGCGCGCTTCCCACGAAGGTCGAGACGATCGTGGCCATCGTGCTTCTGGCCGTCGGCGGCATCGCGTCGGTGACGCACCTCAAGCACGTCGACCGCATCTTCGAGGCGCTTAACCATCCCACGTCCGGCATCTTCGTGGAGGCCGCCCTCATCGGCGTGCTGGTGGTGCTGGCCGCCATCTACCTGATTATGCTCGTGCGCAAGTCGGGCGAGTCGGGCACGAAGATCGTGGGCGTCGTCACCATGGTCATCGCCATCATCTTCCCGTTCATGTGCGGTTACTCCTACATGATGGAGGCCCGTCAGGCGTGGATGACCATCGCGCTGCCGCTGTCGTACTGGGCAACGGCCGCTGCGGCAGGTGCAGGGTTGAACCTGTTGCTGAAGGGCATGGCGAAAGACGAGGCCGCGTCCGTGAGCTTCGCCGGTGTGCTTGCTGCCGCTTGCTCGGTGGTTGCCATCGTGAGCTTCGCCGCGTTTTTCATCTACGCCAGCGCGTGGCTGGGCGGCGCGCAGCCGGGTGCTGTGGCTTGGATCGCCGTCACGTTCGTGTGCGCCGCGGTGGCCCTGGTGGCCGGCGTGGTAGCCGTGAAGAAGGCCGAGTCGGCAACCGCGCTGGGTGCCGTGGCCTGCATCGCGGGCGTTATCTGCGCCATCGCCATGCGCGTGGCCATGTGGCTCGTGGGTACGCCTGTGTTGAACTTCTTCCTGCAACCTCTGGACTAGGTTAGTGGGACAAAGGGACAGTCCCTTTGTCCCAGGCCTGCGAGGTGGGTTGCGCAAGCTGAGCGGG
>NZ_CDRSTZ010000042.1:0-17300 GCF_977052095.1 Senegalimassilia sp. | reverse complement strand
CGGGCGCCACAGCGGCCCACAGCGTCGAGTCAGTCCGTTTGCCGTTAGGCAAACGGAACCTCGAGGCCCACAGCGTCGAGCCAGTCCGCCGGCCGGCAGGCCGGCGAAACCAATTAGCGCATGTTGGAGGCGTAGGGCGCCTTGTCCTTGAGCAGGACGTCGTGCGCGCCGCCCTCGACGATGGACGTGGAGCTGATAACCGTCAGCTTCGCCTTGTCCTGGAACTCGGGAATGGTAAGCGCGCCGCAATTGCACATGGTGGACTTGATCTTCAGCAGCGTCACCGCAATGCTGTCCTTAAGCGGGCCGGCGTAGGGCACGTAGCTGTCCACTCCCTCTTCGAAGCTGAGCGACTTCTTGCCGCCCAGGTCGTAACGACCCCAGTTACGGGCGCGGGCGGAACCTTCGCCCCAGTATTCCTTCATGTACGTGCCGTTGACCATGACCTTGGCCGACGGGGACTCGTCGAAACGGGCGAAATAACGGCCCAGCATGACGAAGTCGGCGCCCATGGCCAGCGCCAGCGAGATATGGTGGTCGTAGACGATGCCGCCGTCGGAGCAGATGGGCACGTAGATGCCGGTCTCCTTGAAGTACTCGTCGCGGGCCTTGGCAACCTCGATGGTGGCCGTAGCCTGACCGCGGCCGATGCCCTTCGTCTCGCGCGTGATGCAGATGGAACCGCTGCCGATGCCGATCTTCACGAAGTCCGCGCCCGCCTCGGCCAAGAAGCGGAAGCCTTCGCCGTCAACTACGTTGCCGGCACCGATCTTCACGGAGTCGCCGTAGTGCTCGCGCACCCACTCGATGGTCATCTTCTGCCAGTCGGAATAGCCCTCGGAGCTGTCGATGCACAGCACGTCCGCACCGGCTTCCACCAGGGCGGGAACGCGCTCGGCGTAGTCGCGGGAGTTGATACCGGCGCCCACCATGTAGCGCTTGTGGCCGTCAAGCATCTCGTTAGGGTTGGACTTATGGTTGTCGTAGTCCTTGCGGAACACCATATAGGCCAGCTTGCCCTCGGCGTCCACCAGCGGCAGGGAATTCAGCTTGTGATCCCAGATGATGTCGTTGGCTTCCTTGAGCGACGTGTCCGCAGAAGCGGTGACCAGCTTCTCCAGCGGCGTCATGAACTCGGCGACCTTTTCCTCACCGGTCATGCGGGACAGGCGGTAATCGCGCTCGGTCACCACGCCCAGCAGCTTGCCATGCGCAGAGCCATCGTCAGTGACGGGCATGGTGGAATGGCCCGTGGCCTCCTTCAGCTCCACAACCTGGTTCAGCGTCATATCGGGCGACAGGTTCGCGTCGGACTCCACAAAGCCAGCCTTGTAGTTCTTCACGCGCGCAACCATGGCAGCTTCCTGCTCGATGGTTTGGTTGCCGTAAATGAAGCTAAGGCCGCCCTCGGTTGCCAGGGCAACGGCCATATTGTCGTCGGAAACGGCGGCCATGATGGCGCTGACCATGGGGATGTTCAGCGTAAGCGGGCACTCTTCCTGGCCCTTGCGGTACTTGACCAGCGGGGTTTTCAGGCTCACCGACGCCGGTATGCACGTTGCAGGCGTATGACCAGGTACCAGAAGATACTCGTTGAACGTACGTGACGGCTCGTCGTAGTAATAAGCCATGGGAGAGGGCTCCTTTTCTCGCAACGGAAATTTGTTGCTAGATATTATAGTCACGCGAAGCGGCCGATTGCGAGAACGGAACGGCAAATAGCGGCGATTGTGAAGAAAGTCACGGACAACGCGCCCGAAAACGCGCGATGCCGCCGGCACCAAGCCAGCAGCATCGCGAACGTTTGGATTTAGCGGCCGCGCCGAGCGTAGCTAGGCCACGCGTCGGTGAAGCGGCTTTCGCAGAGGGCGAAACGCCCTAACAGCACGCGAAAAGCGAGGTAGCCCGCCGCAAACGCAAAGCTATCCGAGCCCCACCCATTTCGCCACGATGGGCGCATAGCCCAGTGCGAACACGATAAGCATACCAACGGGAATGACGTACGACACGTAGCCGCGCGCCCAGCGCGGGAACTTCAAGCCGCTGCCCGTATCGGCTTCGGCCAGGAAGTTTTCCCAGCCCCAGCCGTTTTTGCGTGTGCAGAACAACACCAGCAGCAAGCCGCCCCACGGCAGGATGTTGTTCGACACAAGGAAGTCCTCGATAGCCTGGATGTCGCCGATGCCCGGAACGCTAACGCCCGCAAGCACGTTGAATCCCAGCACGCACGGAAGGCTGAGCACCGCCAGCAACACACCGTTGACCAGGCACGCTTTCTTGCGCGGCGTGCCCCACTGGTCCATGGTGAAACTCATGATGTTCTCGAACACGGCAATGACGGTAGACAGGGCCGCAAACGTCATGAACACGAAGAACAGCACCGCCCACAGCTGGCCAAGCGGCATCTCGTTGAACACGCTGGGCAGCGTGATGAACACTAGGCCCGGGCCCGAACCCGGCTCCACGCCGAACGCGAAGCACGACGGGAAGATAACCAGGCCCGCCATCAGAGCCACTAGCGTATCGAGCCCCGCCACGCGCACAGCTTCGCCAGTGAGCGTATGGTCCTTGCCAATGTAGCTACCGAAAATGGACATGCCGCCCATGCCTACCGACACGGTGAAGAACGCCTGGCCCATGGCCGCGTATACCGCGTCGCCGAACGTTGCCAGCTGCTGGGCAAGCGTATCGCCGGCGAGCATCTTGCCGAAATCGGGCATGAGGTAAAACCGCAGGCCATCAGCAGCGCCCGGCAGCGTGACCGCGCGCACGCATAAGGCTAGCAGCACCACGAACAGCGCCATCATCATGACCTTCGTCACGCGCTCGACGCCCTTCTGCACACCCGCGCGGGTAACGCCCACGCCCACGCCCACGATGATGAGCATGTACACCGTCAACTGCACCGGGTCGGCCAAAAGGCCGTTGAACACGTCGGCCACCTGGGAGCTTTCAAGCCCCACGAATTCGCCCGTGGCGCTTTTCACCACGAACGCTAGCATCCAGCCGCCCACCGTGGTGTAGAACATCATGAGCAGGTAGTTGCCCGCAAGCGCAAGCCACTTGAACGCATGCCATTTCGTGCCCGCGGGTTCCAGCTCGTTGTAGCTGCGCGCGATGGAGCGCTGGCTGGCGCGCCCGGCGGCGAACTCCATGATGAGCGCCGGCAAGGCGAAAATGGCCAAAAACACCAGGTACATCAGCACGAACGCCGCGCCGCCGTACTCGCCGGTGATGTAGGGGAAGCGCCACACGTTGCCCAAACCGATGGCGCAACCGGCGCTTACCAGAATGAAGCCCAGGCGGCTTCCGAATTTTTCGCGTTCCATTCGCCCTCCAAACCGCGCGATGAACGGTATGCACAAAAAGCGCCCGGCGTTCTTGCGAAACGCCGGGCGCGCACAATCAACCCTTGCAGTGTAGCGGAAACGCACGAAAGCTGCTAGCGACGTGACGGGGAGAAAACCGTTGCCGCCGCCGACAGGGCGGGCGCTTCGGCCGCGCGCCGCGACAAATTTCGCACTGTGCCGGCAGCAGCGGACATCGCAGCGGAGACGTACCTTCGCCGCGATGTTCCGAATCTACCGAGCCCCCTATTCGGAGCGAAGCGCCTCCACCGGGTCCTTGCGGCTTGCCGCACTTGAGGGAATCAGGCCCGCCAAGAACGTCAGGAACATGCTGATGGCAACAAGCACAATGGCCGCCTGCCACGGCAAGATAGCCACGTTCTCTACGTTGAACAGAGAATACACGATGGCGTTCGCCGGAATGCATCCCAACGCGGTCAGGCCGATGCCAATGACGCCCGCCGTAAAGCCCACAATAATGGTTTCGGCGTTGAATACGCGGCCGATATCGCCCTTGCTGGCGCCGATGGAGCGTAGAATGCCGATTTCTTTTTTGCGCTCAAGCACGCTGATGTACGTGATGACGCCGATCATGATGGAGCTGACCACCAGCGAGATGGCCACGAACGCCACCAGCACGTAGCTAATCATGTTCACGATGGTGGTGACCGAACTCATAAGCGCGCCAACGATGTCGGTATAGCTGACCACCTTTGCGTCATCGCCGTCGGCCTTCATGCGATCGTTGTAGCCGTCAAGAATGTCGATGACGCTTTGCTTGCTATCGAAGTCCTTCGGATAGATATCGATGCTGGCAGGCTTCGCGTAATCGGCCCAGCCGAACTTCTTCATATTGTTGTCATAGCTGCTGGTTTCCGTGGACATAAGGCTGGCCATGAGCTCGGCCAAGTCGTTTTCGTCCATGTTCATCTGGAACGCATCGGCAAACGTCGATTCATCGATGCCCATGGCGTTGGACATGTTCGCGGAAAGCGTGGACATGTAGCCACTCATGGCGCTGGAGACTTGCTGCTGGATTGCTCCACTGAACTGGGTCATCACCTGGGTCATAGCCGTTTGCATGTACTGGGTGACCGCGCTTGCCAGCTGCGTTTGCAGCTGCTGCGAGATGGCCTGCGTCAGCGCCGGCAGCAATTGTTGCTGCAGCTGCTGGCCGATTTGCGTCTGCAGCTGCTGCTTAATCTGGTCGGTCATGCCGCTGAAATCGATAGAACCGGCAATGGCGGCTTGCATAGCCGCTTGCGTGGTGGGGTCGGCAAGGTAGGCGGCAATGGCGGCGTTTTGATCCGTCGCGTACTCAGGATGCTCGGGCAGCTGGCCGGTAAGCCATGCGGGATACCCCTGCACCACCGCCATGACGCCCTGAGTAAGCGTATCGGTTTTGATGGTAGGCTGCGCGCCGTCGAGGTTAATGTCCAACCCGCTAAAGTCTAGATTCATGCTGCTCAGGTCAATGGCAGACGGGTCAATGCTGATGGACGACGCATCGAACGCAGGCATGTTCGACAGGTCAAGATTCATGCCAGAGAGGTCCAAACTACTGGACAGATCAGCCCCCTCCAGGCCCGACGTCAACGCGCTTTCATCAAATGTGAACGCGCTTTGCAACTTCTCGCCGTCGATGGTAAACAAGCTGGACATATCAAGCTGGTTGCCGTCTTTCGCCTCGTCCTCTTCTTCAGCGAACGACTTGCCCGTAATGACGTTCTTCGACGGATTCGCGATTTGATCCTTCACGATTTGCGTGTCGTTTGCCTGGTCGATGAGGTGGTTCACCAGGCTTGTCGGGTAATACAGGCCCACCTTCAGCGACGTGATCCGCGCGTCTTCCTTCGGCTTGACCACGCCGGCAATCTTCAAGGTGTCGCCGCCGTCAACAAGCCCCTTCATGTAGTCGGAATCGCCCGACTTGTCCTTCCACACGCCGTACTCGTCATCGTACTGGTAGAAGCCCGTGGCGTTTACCAGCTTGAACTCCACGTTCATGAGGTCGTCGTACGTAAACGACAGCGTGTCGGAAGGCGCATCCACCTCTTCTTCGTTTGCGAAGGCGCGCACCATATCGTCAAGCTCGGCATGGTCGCGCAGGCCCATAGAATACAGCATGAAGTCGCTGACATTGCCGTTCGGCGTGAGCACCAGCACGATATCGTTGTACTTTTCGGGCCAATGACCAGCCACGACGTCGTACTGGCCTTCAACCATGTTCATGTTGTTCGGCAGCTCGTAGAAAACGTTCGTGCTCATCATCGACGACATGATGCCGTTCGATGCCGTGCCGGCGCCCAAGCCGATGCTACTGAACGACTTGTCGGGATTGACCTGTCGCACGCCATCGGACGTGTCAGGACCGAAAATCTGCGGCGTGACGTTGTATCCGTATTCGATGGAGCTGACGTACTGGTCGAGGTCGGATTCGCCCGAGTCGAAATATTCCTTCAGAGACGCCAGGTCGTTGCTGCCAATGCTGTCGAACGTGTTCGCGATCATCTTCGACTCGTGCACGGGCTTGCTGGAGGCGCCGCCGTCGAATGACTGGCTGCCCGAGGACGCATCCGTCGAATCGCCCGACCCGTCGGCGCCAAGCCCCATCATGCTGGTCATGTCGAAGCCCTGGTCCTGGATTTGCAGCGGGTATTCGGAAAGCGTGTTCTCTTCGACATTGGCGATATAGTTGTTCACGCCGTTGGCCAGCGACAAGATGGCGGCGATGCCGATGATGCCGATGCTGCCGGCAAAGGCCGTCATAAGCGTGCGGCCCTTCTTCGTCAGCAGGTTCTTGAACGACAGCGACAGAGCCGTCAAAAACGACATGCTGGTACGGCGCGCTTGTTTGGCCTCGCGGCGCGGCTCGTTTTCGGCGGCAGGGTCGAATGGGCGCGTGTCGTTGCGGATGACGCCGTCTGCCAACGTGACGATGCGCGTGGCATACTGTTCGGCCAGTTCAGGGTTGTGCGTGACCATGATGACCAGGCGGTCGTTGGCAATTTCGGTCAGCAGATCCATAATCTGCACGCTGGTTTTGGAGTCCAGCGCGCCGGTAGGTTCGTCGGCCAGCAGGATTTCCGGGTCGTTGATAAGCGCGCGGGCAATGGCCACGCGCTGCATCTGACCACCGGAAAGCTGGCTAGGCTTCTTGTTGATGTGATCGCCCAAGCCCACGCGGCCCAACGCCTCGACGGCACGCTGACGGCGCTCGCCGCGCGAAACGCCAGACAGCGTCAACGCCAGCTCAACGTTCTCCAAAATGGTTTGGTGCGGAATAAGGTTATATGCCTGGAACACGAAGCCGATGCGGTTGTTGCGGTACGTATCCCAGTCACGGTCCTTGTACTCGCGCGTGGACACGCCGTCGACAAGCAAGTTACCGCTGTCGTAATGGTCAAGGCCGCCGATGATATTGAGCATGGTGGTCTTGCCCGAGCCCGACGGGCCAAGCACGGCCACGAACTCGTTGTCGCGAAACGCCACCGACACGTGGTCGAGCGCCGTTTGCGTGAAGTCCGCCACCGTATAGGACTTGCACACGTCTATCAGTTGCAGCATGAAGCGCCTTTCGAAGTTGAGCTTCCCTTAGCCGGCGCGCGCTGCAAGGCGCATCGCGCAAGGCCGTTTTTAGGCTGATAATCTTCCCGATTATCCCCCCAGCGTCCAGCTTCCAGTCCCCACCTTCGCCAAATACGTGGAATCTGTAACCTTCAGGTATCCGAACAACCACCGCCCCGTCACGCGCTGGCGCGGCGGGAGCGGTTGGCGTAGTATCATCTGCGAACGACAATCCCGAACGTGAGGAGCGTGTATGGAACGCGAGTCGGCGTGGAAACGCTACGACGAAGACCAGCTTGCCGAGCTTGAGCAGCTTGGTGCAAGCTACATCGATTTCATTTCCGAGAACAAAACCGAGCGCGAGTTTGCCGCTGCGGCCATCCGCAGCGCCGAGGCCGCGGGCTACGAAAGCCTGGACGACGCTATCGCTGCAGGTCGCAAGCTTGTTCCAGGCGACAAGGTGTGGGCAACCATGCGCGGCAAGGCCGTCATTTTGGTACAGCTGGGCGCCCGCCCGCTCACCGAGGGCATGAACATCCTGGGCGCGCACATCGACAGCCCGCGCCTGGACGTGAAGCAGAACCCGCTGTACGAGTCCAACGATTTCGCCTTCCTGGACACGCACTATTACGGCGGCATCAAGCACTATCAGTGGGTCACCATCCCGCTGGCGCTGCACGGCGTGGTGGCGAAGAAGGACGGCAGCGTTGTGGACGTGAAAATCGGCGAAGACCCGGAAGACCCCGTGTTCTGCGTGTCCGACCTGCTCATTCACCTGGCGAATCAGCAGATGGGCAAGAAGGCCAACGAGGTTGTGGAAGGCGAAGCGCTCGACATCCTGGTAGGCAACCGCCCGCTGGTAGTGCGCAACGACGAAGGCGAGCCCGAGGAGCAGAAGGAGCCGGTGAAGGCGTTCGCGCTCAAGCTGCTCAACGAGAAGTACGGCATCGAGGAAGAGGACTTCCTGTCCGCCGAGCTTGAAGTGGTGCCCGCTGGACGCGCCCGTGACCTGGGCTTCGACCGCTCCATGGTGCTTGGCTACGGCCAGGACGACAGTGTGTGCGCCTACACGTCGCTGGTGGCGCAGCTGGCCGTTGCCGGCGACGAGCTCGACCGCACGGGCGTGTGCGTGCTAGTGGACAAGGAAGAGATCGGCAGCGTGGGCGCCACCGGCATGGCGTCGCAGTTCTTCGAGAACACCATCGCCGAGATCATGGAGCTTGCCGGCGAGGGCGGCATGCTGCCGCTGCGCCGCGCGCTGGCCGCTTCCGCCATGCTGTCCTCCGACGTGTCCGCCGGGCTTGACCCGGCCTACGCCAGCGTATTCGAGCCGAAGAACAGCGCTTACCTGGGCCGCGGCCTGGTGTTCAACAAGTACACCGGCGCGCGCGGCAAGTCAGGCAGCAACGACGCCCGCGCCGAGTACATGGCCCGCATCCGCAAGATCATGGACGACGCCGGCGTGCAGTTCCAAACCTGCGAGCTGGGCAAAGTCGACGCTGGCGGCGGCGGAACCATCGCGTACATCCCCGCGAAGTACGGCATGGACGTCATCGATTCGGGCGTGGCCGTGCTTTCCATGCACAGCCCCTGGGAAGCCACCAGCAAGGCCGACATCTACGAAGCCGAACGCGGCTACGAAGCCTTCCTGCGCGCCTAACCTACGCAAACACCGGCAGCAAAAAGCCCCTGCAATTGCGGGGGCTTTATTCGTTTACGCATCTCCTTGGAACAAATCCCAAGCCCGTCAACGTCAGCGAGGAGCCCGAGGGTGCCCGGAATTGCCTCGCCGCAGCACCAAGCGTACTTCGGTACGCGCAGCGTGCTGTACAACGGGCAAGGCCGGGTGCCATCGGGCTCCACAGCGTCGAGCAAATTCGTCGGCCGGCAGGCCGACGAAACAGTTAGAACTCCAGGCCCTCCAGGCGCTTGAACACTTCGTCCTTGCGCGTGAGGAAATCCCACGGGTCGAAAATCTCGTCGAGCGTTTCCTTCGACAGCTTCGCCTCGGGGTCGGCCTCCAGGCGCTCACGATACGTCGGACCGTCCACGGCGTTCTGGATATCCTCCCACACCGCCATGGCGTTGCGCTGCACGATAACGTAGGCATCCTCGCGCGTGATGCCCGTGTTCACCAGGGCCAGCAGCACCTTGCTGGAGAAGATGAGGCCCTTCGTGCGCCACACGTTGTGCTCCATCTTCGCCGGATACGTTTGCAGCCCGTCCAGCATCCACTGCATCTTGCCGAACATGTAGTCGAGCGCGATGAAGCTGTCGGCCAACGCCACGCGCTCCGTGCCGGAATGGCTGATGTCGCGCTCGAACCACAGCGCCACGTTGTCAAGCGCTACCTGGGCATTCGCCTTCACGCAACGCGCAAGGCCGCACACGCGCTCGGCCGTGATGGGGTTGCGCTTGTGAGGCATGGCCGACGAGCCCTTCTGGCCCTTCTTGAACGGCTCTTCCGCCTCGATGACGTCGGTTTGCTGCAGCAGGCGCACCTGCATGGCAATGGATTCCAGCGTGGCCGCGGCGCAAGCAAGCGCGCACATGACCTGGGCGTGGCGGTCGCGCGCCAGCACCTGAGTGGACAGCGGGTCGGGCGTGAGGCCCAGCTTCTCGCACACGTACTGCTCAACGTAGGGGTCGATGCTGGAGTACGTGCCCACCGCGCCGGAGATGGCGCCGGTTGCGGCAACCTCGCGGGCCTGCTCCAGGCGCGTTTGCGCGCGCTTGAGCGCCCATGCCCAGCTACCGAACTTCATGCCGAACGTCATGGGCTCGGCGTGGATGCCGTGCGTACGGCCCACGCACAGCGTGTTCTGGAACTCGAACGCGCGGCGCTTGCACGTTTCGCCCAGTTGCTTCACGTCGTCCAGGATAATGTCGATTGCCTGCGTGATCTGGTACGACAGCGCGGTGTCGCCCAGGTCGGACGACGTCATGCCGTAATGCACCCAGCGGCTGGGCTTCTCCTTGCCCTCGGGAACGTCGGCGTCGATGTACTCGGCCATGCACGTGGTGAAGGCGATGACGTCGTGGTTCGTCACCTGCTCGATCTCGTCGATGCGCTCAACCGTGAAGTCGGCGTGGTCGCGAATCCACTGCGCCTCCTCCTTCGTGATGCCGGCCTGACCCAGCTCGGCCTGCGCTTCGCACGCCAGCACCTCGATTTCCTTCCAGATGGAGAACTTGTTCTGAAGCTCCCAGATGGCGCCCATGGCCGGGCGCGTGTAGCGGTTGATCACAACGACCCCTTTCGCGCTTGCTAGTGGATAGGGCCATAATACCGCAGGCGCCTTGCGCAGCGGCATGTACCAGGCGTTTCTGCAGATGGTTTACGCACGCAGCAGCGCTCGCGCGTTGCCCGGGATGGCCTCTTCGACCACGATCATCCATTCGCGGATTCGGCATGCACCTTCGCCGATTTATGCGCGGGTATGCTAGTATGCCCCTAGCTACTCACTAGGTTTATTGGGGGACTTATGACGCAGAACTGCGACGAGAATATGCAGCAGCCGAACGCTTGCGCTGCCTGCGAAGCGGATTGCGCCGCGCGCCAAGCGGCAAACGGCCAGGTCAACATTGTGGAAAAGGGCCGCATGGAAGGCCCTGACGCCGAAAGCACCACGCACGGCGCCGTGCGCGCCGTATGCGTTTCCAAGCGCAAGGGCACGCGCAAAACCGTGGTCGACGGCCCGGTTACCATCGAAGCGCATCATGGCGTGGCCGAGGACGCGCACGCCGGCGAATGGCACCGCCAGGTTTCGCTGCTTGCTTGGGAATCCATCGCGAAAGCCCAGGCCCGCGGCCTTGACGTGAAGGAAGGCGACTTCGCCGAGAACATCACCACCGAAGGCATCAACCTTATGGCGCTGCCGCTGGGCACGCAAATCAAAATCGGCGACGACGTGCTGCTGGAGCTGTCCCAGCAGGGCAAGGTGTGCCACCAAAAGTGCGCCATCTACTACCTGGCCGGCGACTGCATCTTCCCGCGCGAGGGCATCTTCTTCGTGGCGCTGACCACGGGTCAGGTGAAGGCCGGCGACAGCATCGATGTGGTGAAACTGGGCGACGGCACGTGCGAGTACACGCCGCAAGAAGCGCTTGACGAGCTGGCGAACACGCCGCGCTAAGCGCAGACCACAAGTTACGCGCCAAAAAAGAAGGGAGCCGTTTGGCTCCCTTTTTTTGCTTCGCTAGTCCGAGTTGCCAGGTATCGCGGACGCCGGAGCGCATGCCATCGCCAAGAAAGCCACACTTCCCGAGCCTGCCTTTGGCGGCATCTGCCCCAATCCCTTCGCCGCCTTGTTGTCTACAGCGTCTTGAACACGGCGCGAACCTCATCGATGGCTTCGTTGTCGGCCACCACGATGGCCTTGTCGCCGGGGAACAGCACCGTGTCCTCGTTCGTCACCTCGACGTTATCGTGCGAGGCAACGGCCGCAATCAGGCTGTCGGGCGGCATGGGAATGGCCGACGCCAGCACGCCGGCGTCGTTGGAATGATGACGCATGCGCGGCACCACCACTTCCGTCAGCATCACGTTGCCGTGCGTCAGCGACGAAGCAACCGACACGCTGCCCAAAAGCGTTTCCTCTTCGATCAGGTTCGCAATCAGCGTGGTAGACGACACGCACTCGATGCCCACCTCGTGGAAAATGCGCAGGTTCTTCGGACTGTTCACGCGCGCAATACAGCGCGGCACGTTGAACACACGCTGCGCAATTTCGCACGACACCAGGTTGTCATCGTCCTGGCCCGTGGTGGCCACAAACACGTCCGCGCGGCGAATGCCCGCGTCTTCCTGGAACTTCGAATCGCACCCGTCGCCGTGAATGACCAGGTAGCGACCCTGCAGCACCACCGACAAGCGGTCAGCCGTGTCCAGGTCCTCCTCGATGATGGTCACATCGTTGCCGCTTTGCAGCAGCACGTTCGCCAGATATTCGCCAATCTTGCCGCCGCCGGCAATCACCACGTACATTGTGCGCCCCTAATCCTGAATGTATTTCGAGAACGACTCGATCAGCTCGTGCCGCACGCACGCCAGCACCGAATCGCCGTTGTAAAGAATAGATTCCCTGGTGGGAATGGAACTTGCGCTGCCATCGCCGCGCTCGAACGCCACGATGCGAATGTCGTGATCGCGCTCAAGCTCGGACACGCGAATGGTGCTCTTCTCCATCCAGCTGAGATTCAGCGAAAAGCGCAGCACCTCGAATTCTCCGAACGTGTCCAGGTGCGCCCCGTGGCCCGAAACCACCTTGCTGAACACGTCTTCTGCCACCAGCGACGTGCCACACACATAGTCGATGCCCAGCTGCATGTACGCGCGCTCGTGGTCGGGGTTGTACAGACGCGCAATAACGTGCGGAACGTCGAACAGGCGGCTTGCCACCTCGCAGCACATGAGGTTCGTATTGTCCAGCTGCGTCACCGCCGCGAGAACGGTGCAGTCTTCGATGCCCGCCTTCTCCAGCGTTTCCTCGTCGAAGCCCACGCCTTGAATGGTCGAGCCGTTGAAGTTGCGCCCCAGGTTGGCGAACGCGTCCACGTTGCGGTCGATCACGCACACGTTGCTGCCGTTATCGGACAGCATGTTGGCAAGCTGCGAGCCCACGCGGCCGCATCCCACCACAATAACGTTGCTCATGCATCATCCTTCCTTACGTCCACGCAACAGAATAGCGCAAAAGACAAGGCGCGCCTAACAGCAAGAAAGGCGGCCCGCAAGCCGCCTTTCGCTAAATCAGTTCCATTTGCGCGAGCGTTTTCGCGTACCAGTCCTCATATGTTGGCGGACAGTACTTGTTCGCGTTGGCCAGGGAAATGGTGTACCCGTAACCCTTCGCCAAGCCCTGCACGTGTGCGTTGATGGATTCGTCCCAGCTGCCCCACGACGTGTTGCCCATCCAACCCCACGCGTTGTGGCTGCGGAAGCAGTTCAGACCCTTCGTGGATTCCGTGTTGGAAATGGCCGGCGAAAAACGCGGGTCAACGCCGTTTTCCCAGGCGGCTTCCGCGAACGTTGCGCCATAACCGGCAAGCGGGCTGCCTGCCAGGTAATTGTCGATGCGCTGGCTCCATTCGCTGACAAAATCGACTTTGCTGACGTTCCAGTCAACCTCGGAAAGCCCTGTCAGGCCCGCGCCCGGATCGCGCGAAAGCTGCGCTGCGCGATTCGCCAGGGCAGCATCGGTGTGCGCCTGGTCCTCAATGCGCACGGCCTCCTCGGCAGCGCGGCGGGCAGCTTCTTCCTCGGCTTCAATGGCCGCAACGCCCTTGGAGATGTTGCGCGTGCTGGCCGTGGCCAGGCGCGACGTTGCCGTAGCAGATGCGTCGTTAGCCTTGTCGGAAAGCGATTCGGCCGAGCCGGAAGCGCCGGCTTGCGTGCCGGTTTCGCTGATGCCGAACGTTTGCATGTCATGGGAAACGCCGTTTGCGGCGGTGGCGAACCCCACGCCAAGGCAACCGGCAAGCACGCACGAAGCGCAAGCAAGGCCGGCGACTTTCAGCGCCAACCCTGTTTTCGGATGTGCATTTCGTTTCTTCAAACAATACCTTTCGATCACAGCGCACGACCCCAGACCGCCGAAGCGGCGACAGCGTGTTACGTTGTGAAATGGATTGCTGTCATGAAGGGCGTTATGCTGTTTTTGACAGGCATATTTTACCGAAGCCCCTCGTCAGAGCCAAATTATGTGGAGATGCCCTCCACTATTTGTTCGATTGACAAATGGCGCTTCAGCATTTTCCCAGGTGAGTGCTTGAGATTTGCAGCCAGCGAAATCGGCCCAGAAATCCACGGCTCCGGCGAACGGACGTTACAAAAACTGCAGCGGTGGGCGCAATTTCGTGCAAGAATCGCTCATCGGAACAACGTGAACGGCAGGAACACCTGGTATTCGCGACCAAGCGGCGTCACCAATGTCACCGTGCGCAACGTACCCGGTTCGGCATACAGCAGCAGCCCCAACACGCAGAACATCACCACCAGCAGCGTCGCGACAAGCACGGGTGTGACCGAACGCGCATGCAGCCCAAACGCCAACAGCGCCACAGCGCCTACCAGCAGCGGCCACAGCCCTTCCGTCATGGCTTCAAGCGAATCCCACGCCACAATCCCCACGCTTATGGGGAGCAACAGCAAGCCCGCCGAAGCAAGCGTGACGCCAAGCAGAAACGCCGCGGCGCTTGCGTTGCCCGGCGCAGGAACCGCCATGCGCACGATTCCCAGGACAATAAAGAACAGCGGCCAGCATTGCCACCAGGCGATTTCGCGAATTGCAGCAGAAGCGGCAATGGACACGCCAACCGTCACCAGCAAGCACCCCGCGCACAGCGCAAAGCAAATGCGCAAAAGCGACGGCCGTGTAAGCGCGGTACCCGTAACGCTTTCCCGATTGCCACCCGCAAGCTGTTCGGCGCCCGCAACGTCCATCGATGCGCCAGGCTCGCCAACCTCAGGAGACAATGCGCCCCCCTGCCGCGCGGCACTTGGCGGCGTCGGCGGCAAGTGCGCCGCGCTCACGTATGGCTGCGCCTGAGCCAAACGCGCGGCCGCCGCGCTGCGACCGCGCGCGCTGCGGCAGTCCACCACGCCGAACGTATCGGAATGCACAAGCTGCGGCTCAACGTCAACGGGCCGCACCCGCTTCGGAGCCTTCGGTAAAACCGCCCACAACGCCAGGTAGAGAAAACCCCCGAATCCCAGCGTCAACACAGAAAACGCCACGAAGAAAATACGTGTGACAACCGGGTCGACATCAAGCCGCTCCGCAATCCCGGCGCACACGCCGCCAACCAGCGCATTGCGCGACCGGTAGAGATGGCGCCTCTCCGTCACCGCTCCTCCTGACCTGCTCCGTTTCGTTTCTCCTGGTCATCGCACGTATTCGCCACGCGCTCAACACGCACCGCCAAAATACGGCGGCGACGCATGGAATGAATCGTGAAGCGGAAACCATCTTTCTCGAACGAGTAGCCCGTCTGCGGCACGGTGTCCAGCATGCTAAGCACCCAGCCGGCAATGGTCTCGTAGTCCTCAGACTCGGCAAGCGGCCAGCCCATTTCCACGGCGTCTTCCACCGGGAAACGCCCATCGACCAGCCATGCGTCGGGGCCTTCCTGCTTGATGACGGGACGCTCGCGATCCGTTTCGTCCACGATTTCGCCCACGATTTCCTCAACGATGTCCTCAACGGTAATTAAACCATCAGTGCCACCGTATTCGTCAACAACGATGGCCATCTGTTGCCGTTTCGTTTGCATCTCGGTCAGCAGGGGGAACACGTCTTTCGATTCCGGAATGAACAGCGGCTCAAACGCGTAGTCAACCGCCAAATCGTCGCCTTTGCCGTCCAGTACCGGCGGCACCAAATCCTTGTAATGGACGATGCCCACGATGCGGTCGATGTCTTCGTGAAACACCGGGAGGCGGGAATAGCCCGTGCCCATCATGCGATCAACCGCCTGCCGCACGGTTTCGGTGTCCTCGACCAAGATCATATCGACGCGCGGCGTCATAATCTCGCCCGCGTCCATGTCGCCAAGATCCAAAATCTCGTGAATCATGCGCTTTTCGTCGTCGAGCAGCTCATCGCTGTCCGCAACGAAATCCTTGATTTCCTCTTCCGCCGAGGGCGTCTGGCGCTTTTGCGCGCCCAAAAAACCGAACAAGCCCTTCAAACCTTGCTTGCTACTGTCGCCGTCTTCGATTTTGCCGCTCATGGGTTAAACCGCTTCCCTTTTCGTCCTTTTCCTTAAAGAGACAGACTACATGACATACAAAACTACCGCCAGGAATTGCAACACGCTTCCCGCCACAACCCACAAATGGAAAATGGAGTGCATGTACGGAACCTTTTTCAGCACGTAGAAGATGCACCCGATTGAATAGCACACGCCGCCGATGACCAGCAGCCACAAACCTGCCGCAGGGATTGCGGAAACAAGCGCCGGCAAATACCACACGATAGCCCAGCCCAAGGCCAGGTACAGCACCGCCGAAATCCAACGTGGGCGAAACACCCAGAACGCCTCGCACGCCACGCCGGCAATGGCAAGCGCCCACACGAACGCGCACAGCCACACGCCGCCCGCATCCGCAAGCGTGATCAGGCAAAACGGCGTATATGAACCGGCAATGAACAAATAGATGCAACTATGGTCGAGCACCTTGAACACGCGCTTGGCCTTGTCGACCGCAATGGCGTGATACAGCGTGGACATGGTGTACTCAAGCAGCATGGTCAGCGAATACACCAGCGCGGCGAACAGCAGGATTCCACCGCCATGGCTGACCGCCTTCACCACCAAAATGGGAATGGCGGCAATGGCCAGCAGCGCGCCGATGCCGTGCGACACGGAATTGGCGATTTCCTCACCCAGCGTGTATTCGCGCACGTTGTGCTTCTTGTTGTGCTCGTTGGCCGATGTTGCCGTCGGCTCGTTGCGGCGCGCCTTCGCTTCGCGCAAATCGCGCGGCTTAAGCTGCGACGGCGTCCATGCGTGAGCAGGCGCGGGCGAGCCCTCCCCGCAGGTGGGCGCCGGCGATGCGTTGAGTGTTGTTTCAGTATCCATACGCCCTTTATACCATACGCCAGCCGCGCCCGATAATTCCGTTGCGCACCCGTAGCAATGCGGCTGCGCAACGGAAGCGCGCCCGCTTGCGCGCAGGGTTATACTAGCTAGCGAGATAAAGGCGCCACAAGCGCCCCAATACGCACGCAAGGAGCAAACATGCAATACGACGAGCTGAAAGAGCATATCAAGCAGGCCATGAAGGCGCACGACAAGGTGCGCCTGTCCATCCTTCGCCAAGTGCACGGTGAAATCAAGAACATCGAGGTCAACGAGCGCCGCGAAATCACCGAACAAGACGTCAACGACATGACGAAGCGCGTTATCAAGCAAACGAAAGAAACGCTGGAGGGCTCCATCAAAGCCGGCAACAACCAGGAGCGCACCGACACGCTGGCCGCGCAGGTTCAGATGCTTGAAGAGCTGCTGCCCCAGCAGCTGTCCGGCGAGCAGCTGTCCGCGCTCATCGACACCGTGCTGGCAGAAACCGGCGCTACCACGAAGAAGGAGATGGGCCGCGTGATGGGCGAGCTCACAAAGCGCACCGGCGGCAACTTCGATAAGGCCGCAGCGGCAAAGGAGCTGGGCGGCAAGCTTTCGTAAGCACGGCGCCCACAACGCCGCGTCAAACGCAGCGTTGTGGGCGGTTTGGCCGTGTTTTGCGGCCGCATCAGCCGCCACCCCTTCGGTTGTGGGCGGTTTCAGGCCGGACAGGCGCGTTCCGCCGCGCCGAACACCCCGTTAGCAAGGCGGCACGCCCCACCCCCACCCGCCCAACCGCCCCCAACCGAACCCCGCCAC
>NZ_CDRSTZ010000041.1:0-17361 GCF_977052095.1 Senegalimassilia sp. | reverse complement strand
GGCGGCCTTGGCCTTTGCCTCCTCCTCGGTCATGAACGCGCCGACGGGCTTGGTGGGGTTCTGGAAGGCCGGGTCGTCCGGGGAGACGACGGTCTGGGTGATGACGTTGGCCGTGGAGCGCATGACGCCGCGGGCCTTGAGGTCGTTCAGGATGGCCTGGGACAGCTGGTAGCCGATGTAGCCCTGGGACATGGCACCAGCCTCGGGGAAGGGCATCTCGGGCGTCTTGCCGTCGTTGGCGGCGGCGTAGGCGAACGCGTTGTTGATCATGCCGACCTGCGGGCCGTTGCCGTGGGACACCACGACGTTGACGCCGTCGCCGACCATGTCGACGATGTGCTTGGCGGTGTTCTTCACCAGCTCGAGCTGCTCCTGCGGCGTGTTGCCCAGGGCGTTGCCGCCCAGGGCGATGACGACACTTGGGCCGTCTCCTTTCTGATATGGCATAAGACTCTCCAATCTTGATTACGGCATTCAGTAGGGGCGCCCGCACTTCGCTATCTCAAGGGCACGCACCCCGCTGAACTGCGAATACTTCAACATTGAACACTGCTTCATCCAGCGGCAAAACTACTTCACGTCAGCCGGTTCCGCTTTCGCTTCCTCGTTCGAATTCGGGAATCCGCCGATGCCGCGCTTCACAAGAAGCAGCTTTCCAAGCACGTAGTACGCAACCGCGCTGAAGATGCACACGGCGGTCGTGGCGTTGCAGAATCGGAAAGCATCGTGCGGGATGCACATGAAGGGATCGAAAATCAGCAGGTACAGCACAACGGACGCGGCGAACACTCCAATAGCAACCCAGTTGAAGCCGCCCCAGAAGTAGTACTTGGAGCTTTTGCCGTTGTTGTACGCATCGCGGATGGAGATGTGCTTTTTCCTGAACGCGTAGTAGTCGACAAGCTGCATCATGGCGATGGGAGCGCAGCTCATGCTGGAGATACCCAAGATGATGTAGAAGCTGTCGTACAGCGGCTCAGCCCAAATCATGCCGACGAAAGCGATGATGGTGATCAGGCCGGTGCACTTGCCCCAGGAAAGCTTCAGGAAGCTCTTGACCTGCTTCACGCCGATGCCCAGGTTATACAGCATAACGGAGCACGCAGTGATGTCTGCGCCGATGACCAGCACCAACGCCGCCGTGCCAAGCGCCAGGCCGCCCATGGGAATCATCCAGGCAGTGGGGTCGGAGCTGCCAACCAGCAGCGCCGCCGCAACGCCCATAACGGTGCCCAAAGTAGCTGCGAACACCAGGCCGATAACGTTGGGCCAGAATGCCGCCTTCGTGGTTTTGCACAACTTTGCCAGGCCGCCCATGTTCGGCCACCAGGAGAAGCCAGCGCCCATGCTCAGCTCGAACGCAATCAGGAAGTTCAGCCATTCATCTTCAAACGGCGCAAGCGGCTGCGCGGAAAGCACCGTGTCCCATCCGTAGTTCATGCTGACCACAGCAAACAAGAAGATCAGGATGATAACGAAAATCGGGGCCACGATGGAATTCAGCTTCTTCAGCAGCTCCGGACCCTTCCAGGCAACAAGCCAGCACACAGCACCAGCAGCAACCGAAAGAATGAACACGGGAACACCCGTAGTGATATCGATGCCGGTGAATCCCAGGACGATGTTGCCGATGGCCTTCGCAACCATCATGCATAAGATAATGAGCCAGGCGATGACGAATATCGACATCAAAATCAGGAACACCTTTGTGCCCTTGCCGCCAAGGATGCCTCGCACCGAGGTGTAGGCATCAACACCGTACTTGCCGGATATCACCTGCGTTGCCAGCGACATAAGCAGCACAGCGATGATGTTGCCGGCAATAGATGCAACCAGAGCAGTTTGCACGCCAACGTACAGGGCCAAGCTGCCGCCTGTAATAAAGCACCACGCGGCACATGCAAATCCCGTGATGACAACCGTGTAATCCTTGAAGCCGTAAACACGCTCGCTTTTCAAGACGGGCATGGACTCGCTTTGGGCCTCGCTATTGACATCTGTTTCAGCCATAGTGCACCTCCCCTTAGAAATACATGACCGCATACCAGATCACAGGCAAAATTCCAAGCACGATGAACATCGCGGCAATCAAAATATTGTCGGTCCTGTTCAACCCTGGAATGAGATCACCTGTACGTTCTTGCTCCTCAATTTGCGCGATGCGCTCGAACAGTTCCCCTTCGTGATCCTCGTCGAAGTTCGTGTTTCCACTGAGTTCGGATCTTATTTTTTCCACTTCGCTCATGGACTACTCCCTCCTCAAATTCGGAGTTGGCAATCACCAGAAGCACGAAAGAGAGCCGTTTCGACATTGTTTCGACACCATTCGAAGCAAGCCATACCCTCACCTGGCTTCCCTTTCATGCTTCTGGCGAATTAAAAGAAGGGCGTGAGTCTCGCAACCAATCAGAAACCCACGCCCTCTATCATTTGATTCAGCTCATCCAGTCCGGTTGCCCCAGCAAACTCGTTGGCTTCGCGGACTGGGTGATGCGCAAAACAACGATTTCCTAGGCGGAAGGCTCCTGCTGCGTGATGCAGTGGATGTTGCCACCGCCGTACACGACCTGGCGAGAGTCAACGCCGACGCACTTGAAGACCCCTTCGCCCCAAGTCTCGTCGTAGATCTTCTGCAGCGTTTCCACGGCAAGCGCGTCGTTGACGTCGCCGTACTGCGGAACGATGCAGCCATGGTTCGTGACCAGGTAGTTCATGTAAGAAGCAATCTGCGGCTCATCCTGAGCGGTACGCGGATTCACAAGGTCGATGGAGTTGGCCTCTTCCTCAGACATGAAGCAGGGTTTTTCGGGCATGGGCAGCTTGTACACCTTCAGCTTGCGGCCCTTCGCGTCCGTGGCGTTCACCAGCGTGTCGTAAATCTCATGGCACTGGCGATAGAACGGGTACTCGGGATCGTCGGTCCAGATGCAGGCAACAACGCCCGGAGCGATGAACGTGGCGCAGTCATCGATGTGGCCGTTCGTGACAGCCGGGTCGATGCCTTCCTTAACCCAAATGACCTTTTCAACGCCCAGATATTCCTCAAGCTCCTTGGTCATGTACTCGCGCAGCTCCTCGCTGAAGGGCTCGTACTTGCGCGGATACAGCGGCCAATCGCCGGCATCGGGCTCGTCGGCAACCAGCACGGAAGCCGTGCGGCCGGCGGAAAGCAGGCAGGAATCAGTCACGATAAGGGTGCCTTCGCCGTCAACGGTGATGGAGCCGCCCTCAAGAATCACGTGGTCGGGACGATAGGTGCGAACGCCCACGTAGTCGGCCATCTTACGAGCGATCTTCGCGTCCTTGTCCCAGGGAAAATACAGGCCGTCGACCAGGCCACCGTATGCGTTGAAGTGCCAGTCGGTAGCAGCCTTGCCGCCCTTGCCGTCAACCAGGAACGTTGCGCCCGTGTCGCGGAACCACGCATCGTTGATGCTCATCTCCATGACGGTGACGCGCTCGTTGTCCTTGAACACGGCCTTACAGTTGTCGTAATCGGCCTCGTTGCAGCACATCACAACGGGCGTGAACTCGGAGATGGCGTTCGCGATGCCCGCATAGGTGCGCTGAGCAGGCACAGCGCCGAATGCAAACGTGTCGGGACGGTTCGGCCAGCCCATGAACACGCGGTCTTGCGGCGCATACTCAGCGGGCATGTAGAAGCCATCGGCCTTAGGAGTGGACTCAGATTCGGTGATAGCACGCATTTCAGTACCTCCAATGGATACGAACGGGCCGCATGATCGCGAACGACCATGCGGCCCTTGCGAAAATGTGTTGGGAAGCCGCTCGACCGGCGGGGTCGCCCCAGCACCGGTCGACCGGTTACGTTAAAGCCCTAGAAGTCGTAGTTGTGGATGCGCGGGGTCAGCAGATCCTCAACCTTGCCGCGATAGTAGTTCTCCAGGTACTCGCTCGTGTTGCGGCGAAGCGGCCACAGAATGTACACGAGGATGCCGCGCTGAGCGTACAGACGATTCTCGCCGAGGGGCAGGACCGCAGACTGCGGGCCGTCCCACACCGCGTCGGTAAGCTCCCAGTTGCGGTTGCCGGGCAGGTAGTGCATGACCCAAGCGGACTTCGGAGCGTGAGCCATGAGCTCCTCGTTGATCTGGAACTTCGGGTAGAAGACCTTGAACGCCTCTTCCTCGGAAACGCCCATCTTGTGATAGTTCACAACGCCGGTGTAGAAGAAGTCGGTCTCAGGGGCGTAGGCAATCGGGTCCTCGGTGCAGATGATCTCGCCGTTGCCGTCCTCGGCAGCCTGAGCGCGGCACTTGGCCAGCAGCTCCTCGGAGGGCCAGAACTTCTTCGGAGCAGCACAGATTACGCGGATGCCCAGGCGCGGGAACAGGGACAGGTGATCCATGAACACGCAGTCGAAGCCGTCGGCGCCATCGCCCAGCCACATGAACGTGCAGTCGGAAAGCTTTTTGCCCTTCGGCTTGCGCTCGATCATCGTGATGAGGTCGGCGATGACCTGCGTGGGATGATGCTGCTCCTGGCTGCCAAAGCCGTCGGACTGGAACTCGGCGCAGGACATGCCGCTGATAACCGGCACGGTGGAGTTCGCGACAACCTCGTCGATGACGCGCTGAGAAAGGCTGCGAATCATGATGGCGTCAGCCATGCTCGAAATGATTGCGGCGGTCTCAGCGATGTCTTCCTGGCCAGAGCCGGCATGCAGGGAGCTGCCGTCGAGGAACATTGCGTGGCCGCCGAGCTGCTGCATAGCGGTCTCGAAGCTCACGCGAGTACGGGTTGACTGCTGGTCGAACATCATGGCGAGAGAGACGTTCTTGAGCAGAGGCAGGCGCACGCCCTTCTCTTCCATCTCTTTCAGCAGCAGGCAGACATCGAGCAGTTCGTTGATCTGGTCCACAGACCAGTCGCTCAGACGGTTCATGTCCATGTAATGCTCATGCTTCATAACCCTCACTCCTTCTTTTGATTTCGTCTTCCGACGATTTGCCCTTTTGAACCCCTCACCTTGGGATTCGGTGATTCGAACTTTACGGTTGGCCGGGGGTAACCCTCAATCGGCCGGCGGCACCATTTGTCGAAAGTGTGAGAAAGGGTTACAGGGGCTATTGCATCGAGCCATTACCTGCTACATCGCATGGCCCCAAAGGGTTATATGGCGGTCACCCCACAGGCGCGTTTGTCGGGCAGTTAATGAAGAAGACCGGATATCACTTTGTCTGCATGCATAAAAGCAGGGCAAAGGGATTGCCCCCAGCAGGCATAAAGCAAGCGGCCGTGCGAAGCTTGGCGGCACCCGGCAAGCGCCCCTCGTCGAAAGGCAAGTAGAGCGAACCGCGCAGTCTACGACCCCATAACGAAAAGTGGGACAAAGGGACCGTCCCCCTTGTCCCACTCTTCGCCAGCGCCTTCCCCACCCTGCCCGCCACACCGCAGCGTCAAAACAGCGTTTACCCCTGGTGTTTTGCTTTCCGCTTCGGCTTATTCGCTATATAGTGGTGTGTTGCGCGGCGTTTGCCAGATGGCGCGGGCGCGCAACCTGCACGGTGCACTCGGGGGGCCGACATGAGAAGGATTCACGTCCAGAACATCAGCGTGATCAGCATTGCCGTTACGATTATTCTCAGCATTGCGTGCGTTGCCATTTTCACGCAAGGGCGCGTGCAGTTCGAAACGCTGCAACAGGCCACGGAAACGTACATCAGCTGCGAGAAAGACGCCAAGCAGCTGCAAAGCGGATCGGACTACCTAACCGAGCAGGTGCGCATGGTGGTTATGACCGGCGACGACCAATACATCGACAACTACTTCATGGAAGCCGACGAGACGCAGCGGCGCGAGCAGGCGCTTGAAGACCTGAAAGGCCGGTTCAGCGGCGCGGACGCGTTCAATTCGCTGCAGCAGGCCATGAACGAGTCCACCGAACTGATGCAAACCGAGTACTACGCCATGCGCCTGACGTGCGACGCGAACGGCAAATCCGATGCTGTGGCGAAGCATCCGCAACTGCAGGCCGTGGAAGTTTCCGACGCCGACAACGCGCTGACGTACGCCGAAAAGGTGAACAAGGCGCAGAACCTGGTGTCGAACTCGAAGTATCAGGCCGCGAAAAACGTCATCAGCTCCCAGACCGACCAATGCGTCACGGAAATCATCGATGCCACACGCACGAACCAAGGGCAGGCGTCCGCCGTGTTCAGCGACATCTACCGCAAGCTGGAGATTTGCGTGGCCGCGTTCGCCGTTTTGACGCTGGCCATGTGCGTGCTTATCCGCCGCACTATCGTGCGCCCGCTTATGGACTTCAGCACCAGCATAAAGTCCGGAACGCTGTTTCCCGTTAAAGGCGCAGGTGAGCTGCAGATTTTGGCTGAAACGTACAACCGCGTGTACGAGGAGAACGAAGCCACGCAAATGCTCATCAAGCACCGGGCCGAGCACGATGCGCTCACCGACCTGCTCAACCGCGGCTCGTATGACAAGCTGCTGAACCTGTACGTGGGAACCGGCGCCGACTTCGCGCTGATTTTGGTGGACGTGGACACGTTCAAGTCCGTGAACGACACGTTCGGGCACGCCGAGGGCGACCGCATCCTGAAGCGCGTGGCCACGCTGCTGAAGACCACGTTCCGTAGCATCGACCATATCTGCCGCATCGGCGGCGACGAGTTCGCCGTGATCATGGTGGATATGACCAGCGATTTGCGCTACACCATCGAGGAGAAGACCAGCGCCATCAACGAGCAGCTGGCGCGTCCCGAAGACGGGATGCCGAAGGTGTCGCTGAGCGTGGGCGCGGCGTTCGCCGACCGCCCGAATCCGGGCGAAAGCCTGTTCAAGGACGCCGATCAGGCGCTGTATTACACGAAGGAACACGGCCGCAACGGCTGCACGTTCTACGGCGACAAGGGCACCGGCGCAGGAGCCGACACGCAAGGGTAAGCGCACACAGCCTACGAGGGGGCTGACAAGGGGACAGGTCGTTTGCCAGCCTGTCAGCCCGATGCATACATGCGAGGCGAGAGGCCCGTTTAACGGGCCTCTCGTTGTTTCGCATGATACGTTCTGCCTACGCCAGGCTTACAAGCAGCTGGTGAATACGCAGGTCATCGTCGAGTTCCGGGTGGAACGCCACGCCGATTTGGTTGCCGGCGCGCACAGCCACGATGCGGTCGTCAACGCGCGCGAGCACCTTGGCACCCTCGTGGGCTTCCTTGATGAACGGCGCGCGAATGAACGTCATGGGGATGTCGGTCGTTTCGCCATCCGACACGCCCGGCAGGCCCGCGCACGGGGCCACCGTGTGGAAGCTGCCCAGTTGGCGGCCATAGGCGTTGCGGCGCACCGTCACCGGCAGCGTGCCGAATGCACCGGGCGCGGTTGCGCCAGCGGCAACGGGGCCCGCGGGATCGCCCGCGGCGGGGACGCCTTCTTCGACGTTTTGCGCCAGCAGAATCAGGCCCGCGCACGTGCCTAGCACCGGCAGGCCAGCGGCCACGCGATTGCGCAGCGTATCCAGCATGCCCAGCTCGCGCAGCATTTTCGCCTGCGCCGTGCTTTCGCCGCCCGGCAGCACCAGCGCATCAAACGCCTGGTCCGCATCAGGCCCCTGGCGCAGCTCCACGCACTCGCACCCCAACTTACCCAAAGCGCGCTCATGCTCAATAAACGCCCCTTGAACAGCCAAAACCGCAACTTTCTTGCTCATAAGGAAAACCTCTCAATCAAGGAAACCTGACAAACGACCTGCCCCTTGTCGGGCTGGAAACGCCGCAGGTGGCGTCAAAGTCAGCGAGGGCCGCTGTGGTGCCCGGAATTCGTGGGAACGCGAGGGCGCCGCGTACTTCGGTACGCAAGCCCTCGGGTTCGCGCGAAGGCCGGGTGCCACAGCGGCCCACAGCATCGAGTCAATTCGTTTGCCGGCAGGCAAACGAAACCTCTATTTCCCACGTTCAGCCATGAGCAGGGCGATCTCGTTTTCGTTGATGCCGACCATGGCCTCGCCAAGGTCTTCGGACAGCTCGGCAATCAGCTTGGCGTCCGTGTAGTTCGCCACGGCCTTCACGATGGCCTGCGCGCGCTTGGCCGGGTTACCGGACTTGAAGATGCCCGAGCCCACGAACACGCCCTCGGCGCCCAGCTGCATCATCAGCGCGGCGTCGGCCGGGGTCGCAACGCCGCCGGCAGCGAAGTTCACGACTGGCAGTTTGCCGTTTTCATGCACGTATTTCACCAGGTCAACCGGTACCTGCAGCTGCTTGGCGGCCTCGAACAGCTCATCGTCGCGCAGGTTCTGGATGCGGCGAATCTCGGAATTCATCATGCGCATGTGGCGCACGGCCTGCACAACGTCGCCCGTGCCCGGCTCGCCCTTCGTGCGGATCATCGTGGCGCCCTCGGCAATGCGGCGCAGAGCCTCGCCCAGGTCGCGCGCACCGCACACGAACGGCACGTTGAACTGCGTCTTGTCGATGTGGTACGTGTCGTCGGCGGGCGAAAGTACCTCGGACTCGTCGATGTAGTCGATGTCGATGGCCTGCAGCACCTGAGCCTCAACGAAGTGGCCGATGCGGCACTTCGCCATGACCGGGATGCTGACCGCTTCCTGAATACCCTTGATCATCTTCGGGTCGCTCATGCGGGACACGCCGCCGGCCGCGCGAATGTCGGCGGGGATGCGTTCGAGCGCCATAACGGCGCAGGCGCCGGCTTCCTCGGCGATGTGCGCCTGCTCGGGCGTGGTGACGTCCATGATGACGCCGCCCTTCAGCATCTGGGCAAGCTGACGATTCAAGGCAACACGCTCGGCGGCGGTTTGGGGCTCGGTCATTTCCTACTCCTTCTCTAGGTATGTGGTGTGTTCGAAGGATACGCCGCATCTGGTTATGGTAGTATGACCAAAACTTGTCATTTTTATATGACCAGATGTTCCACGTGAAACACTGCGAGAAAGTATGGCGAACAGATGTTCTTTTACGACATGAATTTGCGCGGTAATTGCAGCCTTTATGAATACCTCTACCGCTGCATTCGCCACGACATCGCACACGGCACCATCTCCCCGGGTGAAAAGCTGCCTTCGAAGCGCAACCTGGCCAAACACCTGGGCGTGAGCCTGATAACCGTAGAAGCCGCCTACCAGCAGCTTGCCGCAGAAGGCTACATCCGCTCGCGCGAACGCTGCGGCTACTACGCAAGCGACCTTGCCCCTGCCGAACGCGTTCAACAAACGAGCAACGAAAAACTCGGCACAACGCATCTCGGGGAAGAATCGGGCGCGAGCGGCAGCCATCAAGATGCAAACGACCGCGGAAACGCCCATGTCGCAGGGCGATCGAGTGCGCGAATCGGCGCTCAAGCACCCCGAAGCCTACCCCACGCGACCGACGGCGCCGAAGCAGCCGACGCGGCCCTCGATGCCGCGCCCTCTCTGCTGGCCGATTTCACGCACAGCACGTTAGCCACCGAGCTGTTCCCCTACGCCACCTGGGCGAAGACTGTGCGCAAAACGCTGTCTGACGAGTCGGCGGCAACGCTTGCCGAGGCGTCTTCGGCGGCAGGATCGCCCCAGCTTCGCCAAGCGATCGCCGACCACCTGCGCGAATACCGCGGCATGCACGTAAGCGCCCAGCAGATCGTCATCGGCGCTGGCGCGCAAACGCTGTACCAGCTGGTTGTGCAGCTGCTTGGCCGCAATCGCACGTTCGCCGTGGAAACGCCGGGCTATCCGCTGCTTGCGCGCATGTATCAGCAGCAAAACGTGCAGATTGCGCACGTACCGCTTGACGAAGGCGGCATTGCCATGGAACAGCTGGCCCCTTCAGGCGCATCAGTGGCGCACATCACGCCGTCGCACCAGTTCCCCGCCGGCATCGTCACCACGGCCAGCCGCCGGCGCGAGCTGTTGAACTGGGCGCGCGAGGGAGACCGCTACCTTATCGAAGACGATTACGATGCCGAATTTCGCATGGCCGGGCGACCTATCCCGCCGCTGTTCAGCATCGACGCCGCCGAGCGCGTGCTGTACCTGAACTCGTTCGCGAAAAGCCTGGGCGCCGCCTTCCGCATGGCCTACTTGGTGCTGCCGCCGCGCTTAGCGCAGCAATTCCACGCCCAGCTGGGGTTTTACGCGAACACGGTCAGCCCGCTCGACCAACTGGCGCTGGCGCGTTTCATCGAATCGGGAAGCTACGAGCGCCACGTGAATCGCCTGCGCACACGCGCCCGCAAAGCGCAAGATGCCCTGGTGGGAGCCCTGCGCGAGCACCTCGGCAGCAGCGTATCGTTCACGGGGCTGAACAACGGCCTGCATTTCATCATGCAGCTTGAAAGCAAACAGAGCGAAGCCGCCCTTGCCAGCGCCGCGCTCGAACACGGTATCCGCATCGCGCCACTGTCGCAGTTCGACGAAAGCGGCAGTACGGGCACAGCCAACGTGTCATCTTCCGGCAATACCACCCCCGCAACGCCCCGCCCGCAGTTCATTCTACGCAGCGACGCAATAGACGCCGAATCCGCCGAAACCATAGCAGCCGCCCTCGCAAACGCATGGGCATAACGCCAACGCCCCCTTCGGCCACTTCCGCGAGAAAGGGCGACCAATCTGCAAGAAACACGCAGGTCAGAGCGAAAGCTCTGACCCTAATCAGCAGCGCCTAAAGGGCGCGTCACTGTTTTCCCGAATCGGGCGCGTCGCCATTTTCAACGGCGCCCTCCAAAACCCTGGCGGTTTTCACCGCGCGCTATTTGTCGCCATAGTGGCTTTTGCAGGAAGCAATCTCTATGTTCGAACCCGAAATCCGATACACAAGCCTATTTTTCTCATCGATTCTGCGAGACCAAAAACCTGAAAGGTCACCGCGCAACGGCTCCGGCTTCCCTTCGCCAGCGCTTTGCCCGTTTCGCTCGATATCCTTAATAAGGGAGTTAATCTTTTTAAGCGTCTTTTTGTCTTGCTGCTGCCAACCAACGTAATCGTCCCAGGCTTCTGGAGCCCAGACCTTATTCATCTTCATAGGTTGCATCAATCAAGTCGTGTGCAGCACCATGGCCGGCGTTTAGCGCATCCACCGAACGGCGAAGATGAGCAAGATTCTCTTCGGAATAAAACGGGTCCACCGATACCTCGAACGGAATACGACGTTCGCGTCCCATCTTCTTCGCGAAAATCGTAAACGCCGTCGTCATGCTCATCCCCAAGTCTTTGCAGACGGCTTCCATATCTCGTTTCGTTCTTTCGTCCATGCGGATATTGATAGTAGCGGTAGCCATAACATCCTCCTTTGCTCGCATATAATTATAGCAGCTGTAACGCTATTGTGTATACAATGTCTACTAATTGTTATTCGAAGATTTCACGCTCGCGCCTGTTAGCGCATGCGAGAAAGGTGAACGCGCTGCGGGAAACACGTAGGTCAGAGCGAAAGCTCTGACCCTAATCAACAGCGCCCAAAGGGCGCGTCACTGTTTTCCCAAATCGGGCGCGTCACTGTTTTCAACGGCGCCCAAAGGGCGCGGCGCCCCCTTCTCGAACCGAGCACGTTTTCTTAAGATAGTGGCGCGCCCTTCGGGCGCTTTCTCGCAGGTGTCGAGCTTGCGCTCGACGCTACGAAGGTTGCCGCAACGCCAACGAATCGCCGCCCGCCAGCCGCTTCCGCGTATGAAAAAGGCCGGACAATTGCCCGGCCTTCCCTTGACATTTTACCAGCTCACAAGCCTATTTCGCGTCGTATTCCGCCTTGAGGGCCTTCAGCGCGGGCAGGCTGTTCTCGATGGTTTCACGCGCAATGCAGTAGCTCATGCGCACCCAGCCCAGGCAACCGAAGCTGTCGGACGGCACGATCAGCAGCTCGTGCGCCTTCGCGCGGTCGCTGAACGCTTGGGCATCGGGCTCAAGCGCGCGCACCCACAGGTAGAATGCGCCGTCGGGCTGCACGTATTCGTAACCCATCTCGTCAAGCGCTTCCGTAAGGATGCGGCGGTTCGTAGCGTACGCCTCCACGTCGGACGGCTCGTCCACGCACGCAGCGGCCACGCGCTGGAACAGCACCGGAGCGCACACGAAGCCATGCGCACGGCCGGCGCCGGCAACGGCGAAGAACACGCGATCGGCCTCGTCGGCGTCCATGGTGTCGGACACATACACGTAGCCGACGCGCTCGCCGGGCAGGCTGAGCGCCTTGGAGTACGAGTAGCACACGAGCGTGCGCGGGTAGATGGCGGGCACGCACGGCACATCGGCGCCGTAAGTGATTTCGCGGTACGGCTCGTCGCTGATCAGGTAAATCGGGTGGCCAACCTCGGCGCTTTTCGCCTCCAGCATGGCCGCAAGCGCTTCCAGATTCTCGCGCGTGTACACCGCGCCCACCGGGTTGTTCGGCGAGTTGATGATAACGGCCGCCGTCTTCTCGCTGATGGCGGCGCCCATGGCCTCGACGTCAAGCTGGAAGCTAGGTACCTGCGCGGGCACTTCCACGATGGAGCAGCCCATGGTCTCGATCCACACCTTGTACTCGGGGAAGTACGGCGTGGGCACGACGACCTCGTCGCCAGGGTTCGTGATGGCGCCCAGGCTGATGGTGATGGACGCGGCCGCGCCCACCGTCATGTACACGTGGGCCGCCTTCGCGTCGATGCCGGTGCGGCGCGCGATGCTGTCGGCGATGGCCTGGCGCACGGCGGGGATGCCGGCGGCCGGCGAATACGCGTGCAGCTCCACCGGCGGCAGCTTCATAAGCTCGGCGATAGTGTCGGCCACTTTCTGCGGCGCGGGGATGCTGGGGTTACCGATGGAGTAGTCGAACACCTTGTCCTCGCCGATTTCGGCTTTGCGCTGCAAGCCGTAGGCGAACAGCTCGCGGATGGCCGAGGGCTCGTTACCCAGGCCGTACATTCTTTCGTTGACCATAAGGTGCTCCTTGCGTGCGGGCGCACAACGCGCCGAACAATAACTCACCAGTCAGAGTAGCACTTCGCAGGGCAAAAGCGGCGAAATGCCCGACGCACGGCAGGCGCAACCGCGGGGATAGTAGGCAATCCGTCACCGCCGGCGGGCGCGAGTTGCGTTACAATAACCCCAGAACACGGGCGCGCGCCAAAACGGTCGCGTTCGAACCAACCTGATGCATCCGCGTAAGCGCATATGCGCTGCGCACAAGGAAAGGGGTTCTCATGGCTTTCGGTTACAATCGCATTTTCGCAGCCCTCGACGGTGCTTCCACCCAGCGCGCGGTCATGGAGCGCGCAATCGCCCTGGCGGCTGAAGAGCACGCCGAGCTGACGTTTGGCCACGTCATCGACTCCGTGCCTTACGAGGCTTCGGGCGTCGACTTCGAGCTTCTGTGCAACGAAGGCAAAATCCGCATCGAAACCGACCTGGCCGACCTGCTGGAGCAGGCGCGCAACAACCCCGATATCCCCAGCGTACAGCTGCTGGTGCGCGCAGGCCGCATCACCGACACGCTGCAGAAGCAGCTCATCGAGCCCATTGAGCCCAACCTGGTCATCTGCGGCGAGCGCGGCCTGAGCAACATCAAGTACGTGTTCGTGGGCAGCGTCTCCACGTACCTCATCCGCAACGTCCGCTGCGACGTCTTGGTGGTCAAGGAAGACTAACGCGAACCCTCGCAAGCGAAACGCAAAACGGGAGCCGAAAGGCTCCCGTTTTTTATTGCCGGTTTCAAGCGCCTACGACGTGATCAGAAGCACGGCGCCGATGCCGAGCAGCAGGATGTACGTCAGTTTCAGGAAGCGCTCTTGGCTGATGCGTTTTGCCAGCTTGCCGCCTACGAACGTGGCCAGCATGATCAGCGGGATGCAGCACAGCACCATCAGCCACACCTCGCCGGTGAAGTGCCCCGCCCACAGCTGATAGAACGCATACAGGAAGTTCAGGATCGACCACACCGCCGCAAGCGTTGCGCGGAACTGCTCCTTGTCCGTAAGCTTCTGCACCGCGTAAATCACCAGCAGCGCGCCGCCGGAAACGAACATGCCCTGGATGAGGCCGGCCGCCACCAGCACGCCCCACAGCGCCCATTCAGGCAGGAACGTCTGCTTCTTCTGCACAAGGTTCTTGATGCCAACAGCCAGGATGACCAGGCCATATATCTTCAGCAGCGCATGCAGTGGAATCACCGTGTCAAGCCAAGCGCCCAGCGCCACGAACGGCAGCATCACGCCGACGATCTTTCCCAGCTCGCGCCAGTTGATGCTGCGCAGGTTCAGCACCGCCAGCAGCGTGCACGCAAGAAAGCCCGTTGCGTTCAGGATGGAAACCGAGCTTTGCAGGCCCAGCGTGTACGTGCCCACCGGCATGCAGAAGATGTTGCCGGCGAAACCGGTGATGGCCTGCACGGTGTAGCCGAACAAAAACACTGCCAAGAATATGACGTTTTTAATCAACGAAGTTCCTTATCATCTCGCATCGCGCACGCGCGCGGGTACCTTTTACTGCGCGTTGCCGCCTTTTGCGGCCAATCCTGCGTTTTGCAACTATCAACGAAATAGGTTGCAAGTATATTACCAAAATGCCATTTTGCCGCTAATTGCTTTAGCATAGAGGGGTCAAACATCGAGGAACGTAGGGGAACGTGGCTGCATTCGACATTACCATTGCCGGCGACTCCGCAATTAACCTGGAGTTCGCCAAAACCATATCGCCGCAGACCAGCGGCATGATTCGCGTTGCGGCGCAAACGCTTTCGGACGACCCCATCCCGGGCGTCACCGAGTTGGTGCCCACGTTTTGCTCGCTGATGGTCACGTACGACCCGTGCACCATCGGCTACGACGAGCTGTGCCAACGCGTGCGCGGCAAGCTGCGCAACCTGGCCGCAGCCGAATCGGGCGTGAAGCGCATCGTGGTCATCCCCGTGTGCTACGGCGGCGAATTCGGGCCTGACCTGCACACGGTGTCCGAGCACGCCGGCATGAGCGAGCAGGACGTCATCGCACTGCACTCCGCGCACGACTACCTTATCGACATGCTGGGCTTCCTGCCCGGCTTCGCCTACCTGGGCGGCCTCGACCCGCGCCTGCACACGCCGCGCCTGGCCGAGCCGCGCACGGAAATCCCCGCAGGTAGCGTGGGCATCGGCGGCGCGCAAACGGGCATCTACCCGCTGGCAAGCCCCGGCGGCTGGCAAATCATCGGCCGCAGCCCCGTGCGCCCGTACGACCCCGACCGCGAGCAGCCCATCCTGTATCGCGCCGGCGAGTACCTGCGCTTCCAGCCTATCACGCGCGCGCAGTACGACGCCATCGAGGCGCAGATCGCCGCGGGCGGCTACCAGTACGACATCATCGTCGAGGAGGCCTAGCATGGGCGTCACCGCAATCAAACCAGGCATCCTTACCACGCTGCAAGACCAGGGCCGCACCGGCTACCTGGGCAGCGGGTTCAGCCCCTCGGGCGTTATGGACAGCCGCGCGCTGCACATCGCGAACCTGCTGGTTGACAACCCGCCCGACGCACCCGTACTGGAGTTTTGCCTGGCCGGGCCCACGTTGCGCTTCACCACGAACACGTTCGTGGCCATCACCGGCGGCGACTTCCGCCCCACGCTCGACGGCCAACCCGCGCCCATGTACACCGCGCTGGCCGTACACCGCGGCAGCGTGCTTGCCTTCGGCGCGCCGAAAACGGGCATGTACGGCTACCTGGCCATCGCGGGCGGCAGCATCAACGCGCCCGAAGTCATGGGAAGCCGCTCCACGAACCTGAAGTGCGGCATCGGCGGCTGGAAGGGCCGCGCTCTCATCACCGGCGACTACCTGCCGTTTTGCGCGCGCAACCTGGACTTCATGGCGAACCTAGGGTCGCACACCGTCGAGCGCGACGACGACTTCTACGGCTTCGGCGCCGATGAAATCACGCTGCGCGTGGTGCCCGGCCCGCAAGAGGACATGTTCACGCAGGACGGCATCGACACGTTCTACGGTCAGAAATACACCACCACCAGCCGCTGCGACCGCATGGGATTCCGCCTGGACGGGCCGGAAATCGAAACGTACGACGGCAGCGACATCATCTCGGACGGCATTGCGCTGGGAGCCGTGCAGATTCCCGCCGACGGCCGCCCCATCATCATGCTGGCCGACCGCCAAACCACGGGCGGTTACGCGAAAATCGGCACCGTCTGCTCCGTTGACCTGCCGAAACTGGTGCAGTGCACGCCCGGGCGCACCATTCGCTTCGCGCCCGTCACCGTGCAGGAGGCCCAGGAGCTGTATCGCCAGGAAGCGCGCCGGCTTGACGCGCTGGTGAAAGTGGTGAAACGCCCGTGTTACGGCGGCATATCGCCGCGGAGAACGGCGCGAAGACTGACACCCATCCTGGAAGCGCAAGCGAAAGCGCACGCGTCAGGAAGTCAGAAACTGTGGATTGAGCTGGGCAAAACCGAGAAAGAACGCCTGCAGGCGGCCGAGGCCGGCGCAAGCGACACGAACCGATAGGAGCATCCATGAGCACGAACGAGACGAACGCCGAAACCACGCTTCATCAGCAGGAAATGCAGCAGCGTCGCGAGAACATCCTCGACCTGCTGGACATCATGGACGAAGGCAACCTCACCGCGCTGCGCTTCAAGGACGGCAGCATGGAAATCGAACTCGAGCGCACGCCCGCGCCGGGCAGCATCTCGTCGTCCGCGCTTCCGCTCATGGCCGAGCGCGTCGGACAGCTGCTTAACGCCCGCGAGGACGCTTCGGGCGTTACCGCCGGCGCTGCTTCTGCCCCGCTTGCCGCCGAGGACGACTCGGTCAGCGTGGTGCGCAGCCCCATGGTGGGCACGTTCTACGCCGGCCCCAGCCCCGACGAGGACCCGTTCGTGAAGGTGGGCCAGGAGGTGCTGACCGGCCAGACGCTGGCCATCGTGGAAGCCATGAAGATGATGAACGAGATCACGGCCCCCGCGCCGGGCATCATCACCGAGGTGCTAGCCGCAAACGGCACGCAGGTGGAGTACGACCAGCCGCTGTTCCGCATCTCCACCAGCGCGAACGCGTAAGGCCAGGCGAGCCCCATGTTCAACAAGATCCTCATAGCCAACCGTGGCGAGATTGCCGTGCGCATCATCCGCGCATGCCGCGCCATGGGCATCAAGACGGTCGCGGTGTACTCCACGGCAGACCGCCAAGCACTGCACACCTACCTGGCCGATGAGGCCGTGTGCATCGGCCCCGCGCCGGCGCGCGATTCGTACCTGAACACTACCGCCATCCTGGCCGCGGCCCAGGGCACGGGCGCCGATGCCATCCACCCCGGCTACGGCTTCCTGTCCGAGAACTCCACGTTCGCCAAGCTGTGCCGCGACAACGACATCGTGTTCATCGGCCCCACGCCCGAGGTCATCGACCGCATGGGCAACAAAAGCCAGG
>NZ_CDRSTZ010000040.1:0-18560 GCF_977052095.1 Senegalimassilia sp. | reverse complement strand
GACGAACCGCAAGTTCCTCATCGCCACCATCATCGTGATGCTCGTGCAAGGCGCGCTGCTTGCCGGCGGCATCCTCATCCCCATCTTGCTGCAGTCCTACATGGGCTTTTCGGCCACCACGTCGGGCCTGGTGCTGCTGCCCGGCGCTATCGTCATGGGCGCCATGGGCCCGGTGGCGGGACGACTGTTCGACAAGCACGGCCCGCGTGTGCTGGCCGTCACCGGCACCTGCATCTTGGCGCTGACCACCTCGGCGTTCATCTTCATGGGCCCGGGCACGGGGCTTGTCACGCTCACCGTCATCTACACCGTGCGCCTGTTCAGCCTGTCGCTGGTGAACATGCCCATCTCCACCTGGGGCATGAACGCGCTGCCTGATAAGCTGATGAACCACGGCACATCGGTGCAGAACACATTTCGCCAGGTGGCAGGCTCGCTGGGCACCGCCATCATCGTGTCGACGTCCACGGCCGTGCAAAACGCCGTGGCCGGCTCCACCGACGCCACAACCGCCGGCGTGTTCGGCATCCACATGGCATTCGTGGTTGCCACGGCGCTGTGCGTCATCGGCTTCGTGCTGACCGTGGCGCTGGTGCGCAACAAGCCCGGCGACGAAGCAGCCGCCGACGAGGACAACAAGCATCGCAGCCTTATCGAGCAGATCATGAAGCGCGACGTGTACACGCTGCCCGAGGATGCCACCGTACTTGAAGCCATGCAGCTGCTGGTGAACAACCACATCAGCGCCGCACCGCTGGTGGACGCAGCCGGCAAGCCCACCGGGTTCATCTCCGACGGCGACATCATGCGCTACCTGTCCAAGCGCGGCCAGATGATCATGGACCCCGTGGTCATGATCGTGCAGACCGTGGACGCCTACGCCGACCACAAGGACTATGCGCACAAGCTCGAGCACCTTATGAGCATGAAGGCCTCCGACATCGGGGCGAAGGGCATCATCGGCGTGAACGTGCACGCCGACCTGCCCGAAGTATGCCGCGTGCTTGGCGAGAACCACCTGAAGAAGGTGCCCGTGCTTGACAACGGCATCATCGTCGGCGTAATCAACCGCAGCGACATCACGCACTTCAGCATGGAACGCTACCTGGCCGACCGCGCCGAAGCGCAGTAAACGAAACGGGGCCCGCGCAAGCAGCAGCGCGCTGCAAGCACGGGGCCCGCTTTCATTGGGAAAGAAACCCACCTACACGGCAACGCCCACCGTTAGGCGCATCATGTAGAACGCGAAACGCATGATGAAGACGCCGGCGAACGACAACAAGCACGCAACACACAGCCTGGTTGCCACCCGCTTCGAAAACGCAAGCAGCGCCCCGGCAGCTTGGACTTGCCCCGCGCGCCGCGACACCACGTGCATCGTGGCGGCCGCCAGCACGCACCCGGCAAGCGCAAGCACCGTTGCTGCGGCAAGCATCTGCCAGTAATGCGGAACCAGCTCAACCGCGGCTGTCACCGGGTTGCCCAGCTCAGCCATCATGTTCCCCTGCGCCGCGTACACCGTCACGTTGGCGAAAAGCGCCACCACGGGCACGCTCATCAACGCCAGGCCGAAGCGCCCCGCAAGCGCGCCCCAGCGCGCAATATACAGGGTGAGCGCCGCCAGCAAAGGCCCTCCCACCAGCGCATTCAGCCACAGCGAAACGGGCACGGTCGGCAGATTCCACGTGGGAATGGTGTCAACGGAATACGCAACGGACACCATGGCAACGAACACCGCGCCCGTAACCACGATCAAAACAAGCACCGCCCGCTGCAACCAAGCCACGGGCTTCGCCGAAAACGAATACAGCCAGTACAGGCCGCAGCACGCCAGGAACGCCACGGCGCTGCTCACCTCGTTCGACAGCGGGCTTGACCCCACGTGCATGAACACGTACAGCGCGTTGGCGGGATTGCCCAGGTGCGTAGCCGACGCGATAAGCCCCACCATGGTCACCACCAGCGGAATGCACATGAACTTGTTGATGCGCGCGCGAACGTCATCGCCCAGCTTCGCGAACAGCAGCACCGCCGCCACAATGGCAAGCGCAACTGCGCCCGATGGCGCCAGCGTGGTGAACAACACCAGCGTCACTTCGCCGAATGCGGTATCGAACCCTGAAATCATCAGCTTCCCCCACGGCGGACAGCACCCAGCGGCGCGCCCGCATACGCAAACAGGTTGGCCGAACACACGCCCGACCAACCTGCACGGCAATGGTTATCGATAGAAGCGGGGCGTTTCCACCTCAAGCCCCAGTGCGTCTTGCAAGCCGTCCAAACTTGCCTTCGTCAGGCGCGCAAGCCCCTCGTAGAACGGGTGCTCGGCGGCTTCGGCCAGCTCGTCCAGGAAGTGCCCCGCCCACGTGAGCAGGTGCAGGCGAAGGAATTCTTCCAGATTCTCGGGCTGATACTGCGCCAGCCACGCCATCAAAGCCAGCAGCAGGCCGATGTGGTCCTCGGGCGTGCGCTCGTCAACAATGCGCGCCACGCCGTGCTCGCGCATCCATGCGCGCAGCTCAAGCGTGGTATCGCCGAACACCACGCACTCGCGATCGGTATACACCGAACCCCACGGCGGTGCGGGCTTCGCGCCGGGGCCGATGAACAAGCGGCGATATTCCCACATCAAATCGTCGTCACCGCAAAACTCGCCGCCCTCGCTCATTGCGCGGCTTGCGGCAAGGCCTTCCACCATCATCGCCAAATCGCGCGTGGCCTCGGCCTCGTCTACAAACGGCCACTCCGCGCCGGCGGCCTGCGCGTCAAGCGCGGCAGCGGCGGCGAACTCGGCGCCCGCCAAGCCCGTACGCGGGTCCTGCAAGAAAAACGGGCCCAGCGTATTGCCCAGAAACGCAACGCCCTCAAGCGTTGCCTCATCAAGATTGGCCATGCAATCCCCTCTCGTTGTTCGGAAACAACCATGATATAGCAAAGGGCGCGCCCGCATGCCGGACGCGCCCTTTGAATCGCTAAACCACTAGCCGATGTACAGGCCAACGCTCAGCTGCACTGCGTAGAACGCCATGCGGCAAGCGAACACGCCCACCAAGGCAACCACGGGGGCCACAGCAGCCAGCGCCGCAGACTTCGTGTTGCGCAGCGCGGCGAACGCAGCGGCGGCGGCAACCACCAGGCAGATGACGCCCACCCACATGGGGGCGGTTGCGCCGGCAACCAGGTCGGCGCCGTCGACCAGCGCGTTGCTCATGCCGGAGACGCCCATGACCTGGGCAACCGTGCCGGCAACGCCCAGCACCAGGCCAAGTGCGGCCACAACCAGGGCCGCCATCTTGAAGCCGCCGGCCACGGCATCCTCAAGAGCGCCGGCCAGCGCCAGCACCAGCACGCCCAAAGACACGCCGCCCAGCAGGCAGAAGCCCACGATGGCAACGGGAACCATGGGGGTGTTCCACGAGGCGATGGTGCCCATCATGTAGGCAGCGCCCGTGAAGCACGCGAACACCACAGCCATCACGGCAACCACGGCGGAGAAGCCCTTGCGAGCACCTTCGCCCAGCTTGCCGGCAAGCGCCACGATCCAGTACACGATGGCCAGCACGGCGAACACGCAGCCGGCAACCAGCTCGTTGGACAGCGGGCTTGAACCCACGCCGGCGAACACGCCGAATGCATGCATGGGGTTGGCCAGGTGGAAGAACGCGCAGATGAAGCCCACAATCAGCACAACAACCGGGATGGTGGTCATGCGGTCGATTTTCTTCAGCTGCTCGTCAGAGAACTTCGTGGTGAAGAAAGCCACGGCCAGCGCGATGAACGCGCCTGCGGCAACAGGCGCCAGCGTGGTGAACAGAGCCAAAGGCAACTCGGCCATCATGCTACATCACCTCCAGGGGATTCATAACCTTACCTTTTTCGCTTCCGCTCGGCACGGCGTGCTTCGATGCGGTCGCGTACAGGTTAGGAGACGTGTACTTTTTCTCGGGCAGCGGCGCGAAATCTGCCTGCTCGCCCTTCTTCTTCATCTCGTCGACATCGCCGAACTCCAGGGCGTGCATCGGGCACGCCTCGACGCAGATGGGCATTTTGCCCTCGGCAACGCGCTCAGCGCAGCCGTCGCACTTCACGCTATGGCCCTTTTCGCGATCGACGCGCGGAGCGTTGTACGGGCACGCCATGTGGCAGTAACCGCAGCCGATGCACTTGTCGGCATCAACCGTGACCAGGCCCGTTTCGGGATCTTTGTGCATGGCGGTTGTCGGGCACACTTTCGTGCACGCCGGATTGTCGCAATGGTTGCAAGCCACCGACGTGTAGTACGCGAACGTGTCCGCCGTCCAGCAGCCATCGGAATCCTGCTTCCAAGAGCCGTCGCACACTTCATACACGCGGCGATACCAGAACTCTTTGCTCAAATCATGGTAGTCGGCGCAAGCCAGCTGGCAGGTTTTGCAGCCGGTGCAGCGCTGACCATGGAAAAAGAACGCTTTCTGAGTCATCCTTGCTACCCCCCTTATGCCTTCTCAACCTGACCGACGTTGCTGTGCTGCGGATTGCACTTGCCGAGCGGCGTCGGCTTCGCAATGGTCAGCGTGTTGATGCATCCACCGTAGTCAACGCGATCGCCAGACATGTCGGCGTTGTGCCAAGAGCCCTGCGGAATGAACACATGGCCAGGCATGGCGCGCGGCGTAACCTTCGCAAGGATGCGAATCTCGCCACGATCGTTGAACACCTTCACGGTGTCACCGTCCTTGATACCGCGAGATTCGGCATCGGCAGGGTTCATCCACGCGAAGTGCGGAGCAGCATCTTGCACGATCTGGTTATTCGCGTACGAAGAGTGCGTATGCGCCTTGTAGTGGAAGCCCTGAATCAACAGCGGGTACTCGTCGCTCAGGTCCTGGTAGCTCTCAAAGCCTGGGTCGAAGAACGGAATCGGCTCAACGGTTCCCTCTTCAAGATCCCACGTGTCCCTGATCTTCGCCAGGTCCTCGGAGTAAATCTCGATCTTGCCGGAAGGAGTCTTCAGCGGATTGGCCTCGGGATCAGCAATGAACTTCTGGTGCGCGATAAGTTCGCCGACGCGCTCTTCCTTGTAGAAGCCCATCTTGACGCCCTCTTCCCACGTGGGGATTTGCGGGTTCTTCGCACGGAAGTCCTCGTAGAGCTTCTTCGTCCAGTCTTCGCGCGTCTTGCCGCCGTCGGTGTACTCGTCGTATACGCCCAGGCGCTTCGCAAGTTCCGAGCACACCTCGTAGATGCCACGGCGCTCGAACTTCTCTTCGTACACCGGCTGGCCGTAGATGATGGCCTTCAGGTTGTCGTTGTACGGCGCGCCGACCAGGCTCAGCTGCTCTTGGCTGGTCAGGTCAGGCAGAAGGATGTCAGCGTACTTGCAAGAGTCGGTCATGAAGACGTCGCAGCACACGATGAACTCGCACTTCGATTCGTCAACCAGCACGTCGTGCGAGTGGTTGATGTCGGAATGCTGGTTGGTCAAAGCGTTGCCGGCATAGTTGAACAGGAACTTGATGCCGCTCTTCAACTTCTCGGCCTTCATGATGCCGGAGTTCAGGTTCGTCATGGTTTCAGGCGCCTCGATGGCCTTGTACCACAGGAAGAACGGAATCTGCGTGCTCACCGCGTTTTTGCCCGCGGGGAAGCCGCTCATGGCGAAACCGATCTTGTTTTCGCGGCGGCCGTCGTTCATGCCCGGCTTACCGATCTGGCCAAGCAGCTGCGGCAGAACCATGATGGCACGGCCCGTTGCCTCGCCGTTGGAGTGGCGCTGAGAGCCGTAACCCTGGGTGATGAACACGGGGTTCGCCTCGTGCATTTCGCGAGCAAGGTCCTTGATGCGCTGTTCGGGAACCAGCGTGATCTTCGAAGCCCATGCAGGGGTCTTCGGCGTCATGTCGTAGCCAGTGCCCAGGATGTAGTCTTTGTACGAGGCGTTCTTGCCCTTTGCGGACTCAGGCAGCGTCTCCTCGTCATAGCCGACGCAATACTTGTGCAGGAACTCTTCGTCAGCCCAACCGTTGTTGATGATCTCATACGACAGAGCTGCGCACAGCGCGGCGTCGGTGCCCGTGCGAATCGGAATCCACTCGGTGTTGTCGCCAGCTGCCGTATCGTTCAGGCGCGGGTCGATGTTGATGATGCGCAGGTTGTGTTTTTCGCGAGCGTACACCAGGTTGTTGCCCTGACCGGTGCCGCCCATGCGGGTTTCAACGGGGCTCGAGCCGAACATGACCACAAGCTCGTTGTCCTGCAGCGTTTGATAGTTGCTACCGTAGCCGCCCGCTTCGCCATACGTATAGAAAGAAGAACGCATCAGCTGACCGTTGCTGTACGTACCATAGTAGGTAAGGTAGCCGCCCGTAAGGTTCAGCAAACGGCCGACCGGGCTGGAACCCCAAACGCCCATGGTCACGCCAGAGGCGTACTGCAGGTACATGGACTCGTCGCCGTACTTTTCGCGAATACGCTTCATCTCGCTTGCGATGGTGTCGAGAGCCTCGTCCCACGAGATGCGCTCGAACTTGCCTTCACCGCGCTTTGCACCCTCCGCGCGTTTCATGGGATAGTTCAGGCGCTCGGAGCTTTGCAGCCAGCGGCGAGCAGAGCGGCCGCGCAGGCAAGCGCGCATCTGCGGATCGGCGAAATCGCCGGAGCCCGTGTTGTCGGATTCGATGAACTTGATTTCCCCGTCCTGGACGTGGCACTTCCACACGCAGCAGCAACCGCAGTTCACGGCGCAATGCGTGTAGACGATCTTCTCCTCGGATTCTGCGTGCGCAGGTTCAGTGGCGTTGAACAGGTTTGCGCCCGTTGCAGCAGCGCCGCCGACAGCTGCCAGAGCACCCAGCGCACCAGTCGACTTGACGAACGTGCGACGGTTCATGCATGGCATGTCTTGCATTGCCTCCCCCTTCGTTTCGTTTCGCGCCTTGCCGAAACAGCCTCTTGCTGCGGCAGACGCTTCCTCCCTCGCGCAGCGTTTTCAAGCTGCGCGCCGCGCCCATCCTCAGCGGGATTCGTCATTCCCTTGAGCGCGGATTTGATGGGCAAACCTTACCGCGCCGCCTACGCGGTCGTGTCACATAAAACGTGCGAATTTTGCGTTTACCCAGGTCAGAAGCTATCACACGCGTCAACATGTGACACGATGCGCCTTGCGGGACGCTATACTGTTCAAGGGAGATTATTGCTGCGCGCACATGCAGCTCAACGCTTGCGCACGACAAGGCGCGGCCGCCGAAAACGCCAAGGAGGGCGACGGCCGCACCGCATCGATGCGCCATCATAGACGAGGACGACCGTGGCACGAACCCGCTTCTCCGATATAGCACGCACGTTCAAGCCAAACGTTGCGGCGCTTGGCTATGCGCTGTTCTTAGCCATCAACGCCGCCGGCGTTTGGGGCGGCGTGTTCCCGTTTCTGCCCATGAATTTCCAAACGCCGGAGATCACGTTCTGGTTCTTCTTAGCGCAATCGCTTGTGTTCTCGCTGTGCTACTTCGCCAGCGCCTTGGGCGTGTACTACTTCCCCGGCCCCACGCGCAAGTTCATCGTCATGCTTGCCAGCGCGCCGTACCTGTTGGGTTGGTGCTGCCTCATCGGCGCCATCTATGTTCACGACGCCGCGCTGCCGCTTGTTGTAGCCGGCGGCGCGCTGCTGGGCCTTGGCTCAGCGGGCTTCTATATGCTGTGGCAGCGCCTGTTCGCCAGTCTTGACGCCGACCGCGGCAACCACGACCTTATCCTGGGAACCGCGTACGGCGCGCTTCTCTATTTCGCGCTGTATGCCATCC
The DNA here is from genome assembly GCF_977052095.1 of Senegalimassilia sp. Classification (NCBI taxonomy): domain Bacteria; kingdom Bacillati; phylum Actinomycetota; class Coriobacteriia; order Coriobacteriales; family Coriobacteriaceae; genus Senegalimassilia; species Senegalimassilia sp. Next base: position 10,782 of record NZ_CDRSTZ010000040.1, on the reverse strand, counting down.
CGCAAGCCGTTACCGCGTTTTTGATCCCGCTGGTGTTCATGCCGCTGTTCGCACTTGCCATCACGCTGAAAAGCCGCGAAATCGACCTGCGCCAGCCCATGTTCGACGACATCCCGCGAGACCATCCGCAGGTATATCGACGCGTACTGCGCGACTACTGGCGCCCCGCCCTGTGCATCGGCGCCATGGCGTTTTGCGCGGGCGTCATTCGCGCGCTTGCCATCGGCGAGCCGCAAGTAGGCAGCCTGGTGAACATGATGTCCATGCTCGGCTGCCTTGTTGCCGGCGCCGGCGTGCTGGTGCTGTGGCAATTCAAGAACGTGCGTATGAACGTCAGCAGCGCCTATCGCGTGGCGTTTCCCATCATCATCACGTCGTTTCTGCTGCTGCCGTTTTTGACCATCGGCTACGCGCGCTGGCAGGCCGCCATCCTGTACGCCGTGTACAGCGTGGGCATCGTGCTTATGATGATCCAATGCGCGCAGGTCTCGCGCGACCGCGGCATCAACCCCGTATTCATCTACGGCTTCGTGGCCGGCGTGGTGTACGCGCTGCACGACGTGGGATTTCTTGCCGGCACGTTCGCCGAGCAAATCCGCGTCATCGGCATGGAGCCCACGGCCATCGTGGCGCTGGTGGCCGTGTATTTGCTGGGGCTTATGTTCTTCATCGGGCAGGGCGGCTTCAAGCGCGCGCTGGCAGGCGCCGACGCCGAGGACATCGAGCTTATGGCCGGCGCGGCGGCAGGTGCTTTAAGCGCAGCCGATGTTGAGGAGCGTCTGACCGACCTTGACGAAGGCGAAGCGGCCCCCGGCGGCGAGACCGCGCGCGCCACCGTAATGCTTGACAGCTGCGCCGCCGCCTGTCCCTACGCGGGCCAAGGTTCGGGCAGCAGCGTCAAGCCCATCATCATCCCGCTAGCAGTCGAAGGAAATGCGGGCCCCGGCGGCGAGGGCGGTACAGCAAGTGTCGAAGCCCGTGGCGAAAGCGATGCGTGCAAAGCCGTTGGCGAGCAATCCGCAAGCGGCGGCCGCAGCACCGCCGAGCAAGGCATTGCAACCGCCAACGATCACGCCGCGGCCCCGCAGCCCACACCCGCCAGGAGCGCCGACGGCCCCACGTACCAGGACCGCCTTTCGAAGCAGGCAGCGCTTGTGCGCCAGCATTACCGCCTGTCGGCGCGCGAAACCGAGGTCATGGAGCTCATCGCGCGCGGCAACACCGTCGCACGCATCGCCGAGCAGCTCGTGGTGTCCGAGAACACCATCCGCACGCACAGCAAGCGCATCTACGCCAAGCTCGACATACACAAAAAGCAAGAGCTGCTTGACCTCGTGGAAACCTTCAACCCGAAAGACCTCAAAGACTAGCCCGAACACAAAAGCGCCGCGACCCAGTTGGATCGCGGCGCTTTCGCTTTCACGATAGCCTTTGCCGACTTACCGCTCGGCAATCTGCGCTTGGGAATCCTGGTACGTCACCCAGCCCGCCGGCAGTTCGTCTACCGCCTCGGCGTGGCACTGCGTGCAGTACAGCGTCGACGCGCGGTGCGCCTTGTGGCACGTGCCGCAGTCGATGTCGCCATGGCGCTGGGAATGCGGGTTGAACGGCATGTTCTCCGTCGCTTTCTCCAGGTCGTCGCGGGACGTGATGCCGATGGCGTCATGGCAGCCGCTCTTCAGGCAGAACGCCTCGGAAGCGCCTTCCTTGCCAGAATCGACCATGAGGTCGCTCACGCTGCGCTCGGGCAGCGGGTACTCGTAGTTGCCGCTCACCCAGGCCGCACCTTCGCTCATCTGCTGGTCGATCGACGGCTCGTGGCAGCTCATGCAGCCCTGGCCTGCGCTTGCATGCACGACCGCCAGCATGGAATTGGTGTTCGACACCTCGTTGCCGTACGCGTCGACGCCCTGCGTGTTCGGCGTTGCCTCGTACGTATCCAGGTACGTCGACATGGGCGTGTGGCACACGGTTCCGCAAAAGCTCGGCGTCTCATGCCATGCGAACATGCCGCAGCCGGCAACGATCAGCACCGCTACGACCACCACCGCAACGGTGACGCCCCGCTTGTGCTTGCGCGGCGACGGCGTGGTCTGCGCGGCCTCTTCGCGATTCTCGATTTCAGTCATCTTCCTTGCCTCCTATCGCTTACCCGTGTCCCTACGCCTGCGCCGCCGCAGCAGCAGCCTTTTCGCCGGCCAGCCTGCCCGATGTGTACGACCAGTTCAGGCCGCAGCCGCCCGACGGATAGTCGTCGTAGATAAACGAGCCGCAGCACACCTCGCCCGCCGAGTAGAAGTTCGGAATGGGGTTGCCGGACGTGTCGAGAACCTGCAGGTCGGTGTTCACGTGGTAGCCGCCGAAGCTGCCATGCGTGCACACGCCCATGGTCAGCACGTAGAACGGAGCAGTCTCGATGGGCTTGAGGTTGGCCGCCTTCTTCTTGAACTGGGTATCCTCGCCGGCGTGCGCCATCTCGTTGTAAGTGTCAAGCGACGCCTGCAGCGCCGAGCCGTTCACGCCCAACGCGTTTGCAGCCTCGGCCGCCGTGTCGCCCTTCGCGAACACGCCGCTTTCGAGCCCGCGATCGAAGTTCGCCTTCAACGTGTCGTTAAGCGCGTCGTACATGGCCTGATCGTACACGGCAAAGAACTTCTGGTCGGAGAAATGCGCCACCTGGTAGTAAATGTCGTGCGTCTGGCCGCCTTCGTTAGCGAAACGCTCGCCGGCGGAGTTCACCCACATGGCCTTCGCGCTGATGAGCTTCGACTGGCCGGGCTCGACCGGGCAAGCGAGGATGCCATTCGTGCCACCGTGGCCGATGTAGTCTGCGCCGATGTTCAGACCCATCTGCAGGCCCTCGCCCGTCAGCCCCACGCCGACTTCGGTGTACACGCCGGAATAGTCGGGCATGTACTTGTCGATCATCTCGGGGTTGCGGCAGAAGCCGCCCGTGGCCATGATGGTCTTCTTCGCGCTGTACTGCACAAGTTCGCCCGCACCGCTACGCGCCAGCACGCCAGTCACGACACCATTGTCGACCACAAGAGACTCGGCCGGCATGCCGAAGTGGAACTGCACGCCGTTTTCGCGCGCCAGCGCCGTCACGGCACGCAGCGCGTCCATGGCGCTGTTCTTGCAGTTGTGCGCACGCGGCACGGTGTCGGTACCTTTGAGCGCCAGCGTGTCCTTGAACGGCACGCCCAGTTCCTCGCGCAGCCAATCGACCGTCTTGCCGAACTCCTGCGAGCACATCACCTGGATGTCGCGATCAAGCTTGTCGCCGCCGCGGCGCAGCAGATAGGCCAAGAAGTCCTCGGCGTTGTCGTCAATGCCCTTTTCCTTCTGCAGCTGCGTGCCCGCGCCGTAGAAGTTGCCGAGCGCCAGCGAGCTCGAGCCGGCAAGCCAGGCTTCCTTTTCAATAAGGATGGTGTTCGCGCCGGCACCGGCCGCCATCGCGGCTGCGGAAACACCCGCTCCACCGCCGCCGACCACCAGCACGTCGCACGACACCGTCCGCGACACCTTTTCAGACGCCTCGCTTTTCGGCGTGCATCCGATCATGGTGCCGCCCGCAAGCGCCAGCATGCCACCGCCCACAAGCGCAGCGAACTGACGGCGGGTCAAAGCCCGCGCATTCCCCGTTTGCATGTTCGTCCCTCCTTTTCCTTCGCGAATCGCGCAAAGCCCGTTTCACATCGGGCCCGCCGCTTCTCGCCTTCCCCGCGATTCGCTTTCTTGGGTGTCCAACGCGGTTCATAGTAGGCGCGCACGCGCGCCCTCAGAAGCCACCTATCGTGTGAAACTGAGCGGGTGATTTTCGGCGCGAGCGTTTGACCTGGGGATTCGATATCACACGCTTCGTGTGAGGGGACTAGTGCCGCCCCATATCAGCAACTCGGACGGACTGCTATAATTTGCGAGAATACGAAGAAGGGAAGCAATCGCATGGCCGCACACATCGGCGCCGACAATCTGGACGCAACCGCGCAAACGCGCAGCGTGCGCGCATCGAACGCGGGCAGCAGCACAGGCACAATTTCCAGTCAAGGCAACTCCGCTAATGCCGCAAGCAATCAGGTTTCCCCGGACGCGAACGAACAGAGCGCAGTAGACGCTACTGTTGGCGAACGCCGTGGTTCGCAACGGCCCGAAGCGACCAACGACGGCTTGCTTGTCCGCTGGTTCGGTTCGCCATTCATGCCCTGCTTCCTGGGCCTTGCCGCGCTTCGCGTGTGGCTGCAGGTCAACCAGTTCGGCGGCTATGCGCAGTCCGACAACGGCGTCATCACCATCCTCAGCAACCTCACCTACGGCCTGACATTTCTCATTGCCGCCGCCATGGCGTGGCGCAAACCGCCCACACCGCGTACCGAGCGGATGCTCGCCATCATCGCCGTGGTGCTCATGCTGGCGGCGCCGCTACTCATGCTCGCCAGCTGCTCGCTTTGCGACAGCCGCATCGCCACTGCAGGTGCGCTGCTCGTCGGCGTTGCAGGCGCGTTCGGCGGCGGCATGTGGGCATGTGCGTACACGCGACTGCCCTTGAAGCCCGCACTCATGTATGCGTTCGCATCGCTCGCGCTCGGGTCTATCGGCGGACTTGCGGTCAGCGTTCTGCCCGAAGCTTCGCGCTACACTATCAGCCTGCTCATGCCCGCTATCGCCATCCTGTGCTACGAACGGGCGCGAACCCACACCGGCGACATTCCGCTGGGCGGCACAAGCGACCGTAATCAAGACGCGAACGCAAATTGCAATGGCCAGACGTCAATCGTCACAGGCCAGCAAGGCAAATCAGGCAACGCCACCGCGGGCGCAGCCGCTTCGCCTGCACTCGCAGGCCGGCAACGCAGCACCGGCCACGCAACCGGCAACGTTTTCGCCACCATGCAATTTGGGAAGGCCGCCGAGCACCCCTACGATGACGAGCCCAAGCTGTCGCTCGCCCTCGTCATCGGCGGCATCGCCGTGTTCGGCCTGGCACTCGGCTTGTCGCGCGGGTTTCCCGCGGGCAGCCCCGTCCCCTTCGAGCTGCCCGTTCGCCTCGTGCACCAACTCGGCGTCGTGGCCATCAGCGCAGGCTTTCTGTGGTGGATCGGCGTGAAAGGCCGCCGCATCAGCTTCTCGCTGCTTTGGCGCATTGAAATCATGATCGCCGCGGTGGGCGCGTTCGTTCTCATGGCCCTGCCGGGCACCGCGACCGAAGTCGCCGTCGCCATCATCAACATCGCCGACAGCCTCATGCTGTGCGTGCTGTTCGTCACCGCACAAGACGTCGCGCGCCATTCGTCGATGCACCCATACGTCATCTTCGGCGGCGCCTGGGCCGCACGCGTCCTTTCGCGTGACTTCGGCCGCACGATCGTGTTCGCCCTGTCGCCCATGACGATATCGGAGAGCGTGACGCTCGGCTTCATCGTGTTCGCTCTGTCGCTGAGCATGGTCTGCCTGCTCTCAGACAACCTCCCGCGCACGCGCAAACTCTTCACCTACGATGATGACGCCAAGCCCGAAGCCCCGGATAACACCGTAGTCGCAAATCGGCCACATAAACAAGCAGCACATAGCGAAAGCAGCATCGAACAAGCCCCGGCAAACGCGCAAGCAGCACAAAGTTCGGAAACGGCGAGTGGCAACACCAGCGCGAACGAGAGCAAGCGCAACGCTTCAGAAGCGCGGGCGGCTCAGGGGACGGAAAGCGAAGCGCCCGGCGACGCACCCAACGAAGCATCGAGTATTGCAGGCGGCGAACAAGCGCAGCTGCCGAATCACCCTGCCGCCGCGCAGCCCGAGCAGCCGCAAGCCAACCCCGACCAGCAAGTTCGCGACTGGTTGCGCACCGAGCACGGGCTCACCGCCCGCGAAATCGACGTAGCCCTGCTCATCGCCCACGGGCGCAGCAAAACGTTCATCGCCAACGAGCTGTTCATCTCGGAAAACACCGTACGCACTCATTCGAAGAACGTCTACGCGAAACTCGGCATCCACTCGCGTGAAGAGCTCATCAGCCTCTTCGAAAACCGTTTGAACGCCTAGCAGAACCGACCGTAAGCCAAATCGCGCACCCGATTCGCCGAGGGAGCCAGAAGCGCCGGCACGCATTGCACCGCCGCAAGCCACTCTCGTAAACCGCACAGGCGCAAAGCCGCTAGCGCCAAACAAAACAGGGGGGGGCGCTGCAATTCTCCTAAAGAACCGCAGCGCCCCCCTGCAAGTAACATTGCCCGAAGCGCCCCATGGGCATCGTCCGCCCCGCTACCCCGCAATCAGGCCACAACACCGCGCGAACCGAGGAAACGCCCCCTAGTTCGTCACGTCGCCGTCTTGGTCGAGGCTGATGGCGTCGCCTACGTACGTCGAAGGCACGCGCAGCAGCGCCTTGAAGAAATCCTTCGTGCGCGCGGGAATCTCGCGGATATCGTACTGCAGCTGCTTTTGATATTCCCGGTAATCGCTCGGCACACCCGTTGCCTGCATGCCTAGACTCTTCGCCGACCACAGCGCGCGGTACAGGTGATACGTCTGAGTGGCAACCACAATGCGTTCGCAGCCGAACACGTACTTCGCGCGATACATGCTTTCATAAGTGGAGAACCCGGCATGGTCGCAGAAGATGTCCTCGCTCGGCACGCCCCGCGCGATGGCGTACTGCTTCATCACGCGCACTTCGTTGTACGATGCTGTCCCGTTGTCGCCGCTCATGATAATCTTTGGCGCAACGCCGGCGAAATACAGCGCGATGCCGTCGTCCAGCCGATCCTGCAGGATCCCCGACGGCGTACCATCTGCGTACACGGAAGCGCCCAGCACCACGATTGCGTCCGCGCTGCTGATAGAAGCTTCCTCCGCCGACACGATGGAACCTTTCGCGCCCACGATGGTCACCACGTTCGTCACGGCAAACACCGCGACGACGGCCAGAACCGCCGCCACAACCATGTCCAGCACCCGCCTTAGGCATCCTTTATGTTTCTTCGCACTCATAGGCAATCGACAATAACAAACGGCGAAAGCCCCTCGCAAGCGTTTGTAAACAACGGCGCAACAACGTCACTCAAACTTAACCGGAAAAGCAAAGAGCCCCGTTTGGCGCAACCCGCTTTCGGCTTGCCGCGATAACGCACCCCCGCTTCGCCCCAGCGCCCAAACGCTTTCGCTATTCCAAGGCGCGCATGCCGCTATCGCCTTCTGCCCACACCGGTCAACCGCCGGCACCCGTATAGCGCGCCCTCGACCAGGCAATGCCCCTTCCCCGAGCAAATAGCTTCGTTAGCCCAGGGTCGAAATAGCAAAGAGAAATGCTTCAAGAACGAACGGATACCGTGCTCCCCATTTTCTGCAACGCATCGTCAGGGGTGCATGACGCGGTGCCGAAATTGGCTCAACAGAGCCAACAAAAAACGCGGCGCCGCATTTCTGCGACACCGCGCTTGCGCTCCATATGGCGATACGGCTACTTCGCGACGATGTTCACCAAGCGTCCGGGAACGACGATGACCTTCTTCAGGTCCTTGCCCTCCACGGCGGCCTTCACGGCTTCAAGCGCCACGGCCTTCACGTCGTCCTCAGCAGCATCGGCCGCAACGGTGATGCGCACCTTCACCTTGCCGTTGACCTGTACGGCCAGCTCAACCTCGTCGTCCTTGGCCTTCTCGGAGTCGAACTCGGGCCACTCCTCAGTGTGGATGGAGTCCTCGTGACCCAGCACGTCGTGCCACAGCTCTTCGGTCATGTGCGGGCAGATAGGCGCCAGCAGCTTCACCAGCACCTCGGCAATCTCGGTGGCGAATGCCTGCTCGTCAGCGGAAGCGGCGCGCTGCTCGGGGCCGACCTTGCGCAGGTAGTCGCCCGCAGCGTTGGCCAGCTCCATGATGGCGGCGATGGCGGTGTTGAAGTTGTTGCGGTCGAAGTCGTCCACGACCTTGCCCGCCACGCGATGACGCTCGCGCATCAGCACCTTGCGGGCGGCCGCCGCCTCGGCGTCGCTTGCGCCCGCCTGGAACAGCGTGTCCTCGTCGGCCGCACCCGCCAGGTCGTTCACCATGCGCCACACGCGGTTGAGGAACTTGTGCATGCCGGCCAGGCCGTCCTCGTTCCACTGCAGTTCCTTGTCAGGCGGAGCCATAAACAGGATGTACGCGCGCACGGCATCGCAGCCGTAACCGGCGATCATGTCCTCGGGCGAGATGACGTTGCCCTTCGACTTGCTCATAACGTCGCCGTGCTCGTCAAGCACCATGCCCTGGCACAGCAGGTTCTTGAACGGCTCGTCAAAGTCCACCATGCCCATGTCGCGCAGCACCTTCGTGAAGAAGCGGCTGTACAGCAGGTGCAAAATGGCGTGCTCAATGCCGCCGATGTACTGGTCAACGGGCATCCAGCGGTTCGTCTTGGCGCTATCGAACGGCAGCTCGGTGTTGTGCGGATCGGTATAGCGTAGGTAATACCAGCTTGAGCACGTGAACGTGTCCATGGTGTCCGTCTCGCGACGCGCCTCGCCGCCGCACTTCGGGCACGCGCACTTCGCGAAACCCTCGTGCGTGGCCAGCGTTTCGCCGGCAGCCAAGTCGATGTCCTCGGGCAGGCGCACCGGCAGGTCCTCTTCGGGAACCGGCACCAGGCCGCACTTGTCGCAATAAATCATGGGGATGGGGTTGCCCCAATAGCGCTGGCGAGAAATCAGCCAATCGCGCAGGCGGAACTCCACCTTGCGACGACCACGGCCAGCAGCTTCCAGGTCGGCGACGATGGCCTCTTCGCCCTCGGAATGCTTGCCACCTGTCAGGCCCGTGTACTTCCCAGACTGCACCAGACGACCCTCGGCTTCCATGGCCGCATCCCAGTCGACGCTCGTGACTACGCGGTTCTGCTCGTCCTTGAGTTGCTCGAACAGCGGGTCGTCGTCGCCGAGGATGATCGGGATGATGGGCAGGTCGTACTTCTTGGCGAACTCGAAGTCGCGCTGATCGCCGCACGGCACGGCCATAACCGCGCCGGTGCCGTAGTCGGCCACGATGTAGTCGGCCACCCACACGGGCACCTTTTCGCCATTGATGGGGTTCACCACATAGCGACCGGTGAACGCGCCGTGCTTTTCCTTGTTGCCCTGCGCGCGCTCGACCGCGGTGATCTTCTTCGCGTTCTCCACGACCTCCATGACGGCGGCCTCGTACTCCGAGCCCTCGACCAGGCCCTTCAGGATGGGGCTTTCGGGGGCCAGCAGGAAGAAGCTGCAGCCGAACAGCGTGTCGGCGCGGGTGGTGAACACGGTAATGAGGTCGTCGTCGGTGGGATTCTCCGGCGCGTTGCCGTCTTTATCACACAGCGTGAACTGCACTTCGGCGCCCTCGGAGCGGCCGATCCAGTTCGCCTGCATCTGCTTGACGCGCTCGGGCCAGCCGTCCAGCTGATCCAAGTCGTCGAGCAGTTCCTGCGCGTAATCGGTGATCTTGAAGTACCACTGCGTCAGGTCGCGCTTTTCCACCGCGCTGTGGCAGCGCCAGCATTCGCCCTCGGTGACCTGCTCGTTCGCCAGCACGGTCTGGCACTTCGGGCACCAGTTCACCGGGGAATTGCGGCGCTCGACAAGCCCGCGCTTCCAGAACTGCAGGAAAATCCACTGACCCCAGCGGTAATACTCCGGGTCGCACGCCACAACGGTGCGATCCCAGTCGTAAGACAGGCCCATGCGCTTGAAGCTAGCCTTCTGCGTTTCGATGTTCGCGTACGTCCACTTTGCGGGGTGGCTATGATGCTTGATGGCGGCGTTTTCAGCCGGCAGACCAAACGCGTCCCAGCCCATAGGGTGCAGCACGTCGAAGCCGCGCATCTTGGAGTAGCGGGCAATCACGTCGCCGATGGTGTAGTTGCGCACGTGGCCCATGTGGATGTCGCCCGATGGATACGGGAACATCTCAAGCACGTACTTCTTCGGCTTGGAATGGTCTTCCGTCACTTTGTGCAGGTTGGAGTCCTCCCAAACCTTCTGCCAACGAGGCTCAATCTCGTGAGGGTTGTACTGTTTCATCGTCCATCTTTCCTTGACTGACGCGGTAATTCACACGTTAGCCATTGTAGCAGCAAGCAACGACAAGCGCCCCCGCACGATGCGAGGGCGCTTGAGATTTCAAACAAGTGCCTGTCTTTGGCTTTGCGAACTAGCGCTTGATGTTGTAGAAGGCGTTGCGGCCGGCGTACTGCGCCTGGGAATCCAGCTCTTCCTCAATACGCAGCAGCTGGTTGTACTTGGCCACGCGGTCGCTGCGGCACGGGGCGCCGGTCTTGATCTGGCCGGTGTTCAGGGCCACGGCCAAGTCGGCGATGGTGGTATCCTCGGTCTCGCCGGAGCGGTGGGACATAACGCACGCGTAACCGGCCTGCTTGGCCATCTCGATGGCGTCAAGCGTCTCGGACAAGCTGCCAATCTGGTTCACCTTGATAAGGATGGCGTTCGCGCAGCCCAGCTCGATGCCCTTGGCCAGACGCTTGGAGTTCGTAACGAACAGGTCGTCGCCCACCAGCTGCACGCGGTCGCCGATGCGGTCGGTCAGGGCCTTCCAACCGTCCCAATCCTCCTCTGCCATGCCATCTTCGATGGAGATGATCGGGTACTTGTCGACCAAAGCCTCCCAGTAGTCCACCATTTCAGCGCTGGTAAGCTCACGGCCTTCGCCCGCCAATTCGTACTTGCCGGTTTCGGCGTTGTAGAACTCCGTGGATGCCGGGTCCATGGCGAACATGATGTCGTCGCCGGGCTTGTAGCCAGCAGCCTCGCAAGCC